>NZ_JBNHGL010000015.1:0-33659 GCF_059091245.1 Arthrobacter sp. Y3225116 | reverse complement strand
CGGGCAGCCTCCAACAGCTTCGCGGCCGCGCCCGTGATCTCGGCGGTGGCCGTCGACGGGGCGCTCTCCCAGTCGCCGAGCCCGACCAGGTAGTTCGGTCCGCCGGCCTTGGTTCCGGCCCCCACCGAGGACTTCTTCCAGCCGCCGAAGGGCTGGCGCCGGACGATGGCGCCGGTGATGCCCCGGTTCACGTAGAGGTTGCCGGCCTGGATGTTCTGCAGCCAGTAGTCCAGCTCGTCCCGGTCCAGTGAATGCAGGCCCGAAGTCAGGCCGTACTCGATGTCGTTGGTGATGGCGACAGCCTCTTCGAGCGTTTCGGCGGTCATCACCCCGAGGATCGGGCCGAAGAACTCGGTCAGGTGGTAGCGCGAGCCGCGCTTTACCCCGGTGCGCACGCCCGGGCTCCAGAGCTTGCCGGTCTCGTCCAGCTGTTCGGGCCGGATGAGCCAGCTCTCGCCGGCGCCCAGCGTGGTCAGCCCGTCCAGCAGCTTGCCGTCGGCCGGGGCGATGACCGGGCCCATCTGGGTGGCCGGATCCTGGGGATAGCCCACCTTCATCGAGGTGACCGCGTCCACCAACTGGTTGCGGAAGCGCGGCGACGTGGCGGCGGATCCCACCAGGATCACCAGCGAGGCCGCGGAGCACTTCTGCCCGGCATGGCCGAACGCGGAGTAGGCGACGTCCCTGGCGGCCAGGTCGAAGTCGGCGCTGGGCGTGACGATGATGGCGTTCTTGCCGGAGGTCTCGGCCAGCAGCGGCAGGTCCGTTCGGAAGGAGCGGAACAGCTCGGCGGTCTCGTAGGCGCCGGTGAGGATCACGCGGTCCACCTCCGGGTGCGAGATCAGCTGCCGGCCCAGTTCGCGCTCACCCAGCTGCACCAGCTGCAGCACATCGCGCGGCACCCCGGCTTCGTCGAACGCCTCCCACAGCGCTTCCACCATCACGGCCCCGGTGCGGGCCGCCTGCTTGGCAGGCTTGATCACGACGGCGGAGCCCGCGGCCAGCGCCGCCAACGCGCCTCCGGCGGGGATCGCCGTCGGGAAGTTCCACGGCGGGGTGACCACGGTCAGCCTGGACGGAACGAATTCGGCGCCGTCCACCGTGTCCAGCATGCGCGCCAGCTCGGCGTAGAAGTGCGCGAAGTCGGCGGCCTCGGACACCTCCGGGTCGCCCTGGTCCAGGGTCTTGCCGGCCTCCGCGGCCATGACCTCCAACAGCCGGGCGCGGTTGGAGTTCAGTTTGTCCCCGGCCTTGTGCAGCACCTCGGCACGTTCGGCGCCGCTCATCGCCCCCCAGCTCTTGGACCGGTCGACGGCCGTGGCCACCACCTGCTCCAGCTGCGCTTCATCCGTGACCTCGGCGGCGGCAACGGTGTCGATGCCGAGCCTCGAGCCGGGGACGCGGGACAGGATCTCCCGGCCCCAGGCCAGGTTGGCGGGCAGCGACGGATCGGTGTCCGGGATGTTGTCGAACGAATCGGCGGGCCGGGCGGGTTCGGGCTTGGTGCGGTCCTGTTGCCGGTTCGGTTCCGGGACGCCGTCGTCGAGGTTCTCGAGCGAGGCGAGGAAGCGCTGCTTCTCGCGCTCGAAGAGGTGCTCGTTCTTGCTGAGCTCGAAGACTGCTGACATGAAGTTCTCGCTGCTGGCGCCCTCTTCGAGCCGGCGGATCAGGTAGGCGATGGCCACGTCGAACTCGCCCGGGTGGACCACCGGGGTGTAAAGCAGCAGCGACCCGACGTCCTTCTTCACCGCCTCGGCCTGGCCCTGGGCCATGCCCAGCAGCATCTCGAAGTCGATGGCCCCCGCGAGGTGTCCGATGCCGCGCTGCTTAGCCAGCAGCCAGGCGAACGCGACGTCGAACAGGTTGTGCCCGGCGACGCCGATCCGCACGTTGCCGATCCGGTCCGGGTGCAGGGCGTAGTTGATCACGCGTTTGTAGTTGGTGTCCGAGTCCTGCTTGGTTCCCCAGGTGGCCAGCGGCCAGCCGTGCAGCGACGCTTCCACCTGCTCCATGGGCAGGTTGGCTCCCTTGACCACGCGCACCTTGATGGCGGCGCCGCCGCGGGCACGGCGGGCCGCGGCCCACTCCTGCAACCGGATCATGGCCTTCAGCGCGTCCGGCAGATAGGCCTGCAGCACGATGCCGGCCTCCAGCTGCTCGAACTCCGGCTTGTCCAGGATCTTGGTGAAGACCGCCATGGTCATCTCCAGGTCCTTGTACTCTTCCATGTCCAGATTAATGAACTTGGGCTTCGGGGACCTGGCGGCCTGCCGGTACAGCGGCGTCAGGCTGTCGACGACGTGCTCCACCGCCTCGTCGAAGGCCCAGTGCGAGTGCGGTGCCACGGTAGAGGAGACCTTGATGGAAACGTAGTCGACGTCGTCGCGGGCCAGCAGGCGTTTGGTGCCTTCGAGCCGCCGTTCCGCCTCGCGGCTGCCCAGGACGGCCTCGCCCAACAGGTTGATGTTCAGCCGGACGTCTTCCCGGCGGATCCTGGCGATGGCGGGGCCCAGCTTGGCATCGGTCGCGTCCACGATCAGGTGGCCCACCATTTCGCGCAGCACCCGCCGGGCCACCGGAATGACCACCTGCGGGAGGACCGGGGCCATGGTGCCTCCCACGCGCACGGCGGCCCGCATGTACCAGGGCAGGAAGGCCGGAACCTTTGGCGCAAGTGCGGCAAGGTTGCGGGCGGCAACGCTCAGGTCCTCCGGGCGGATCACGCCGTCGACGAATCCCACGGTGAAATCCAACCCGTTCGGATCATTCAGGACGCCGGCCAGCTGGCGGGCGGAGGCGTCGGCGGGGACTTTCTCGGCCTCGGTCAGCCAGTGGCGGACCAGTTTGATGGAGTCGGCGGCGAGGTCGGCCATCTGCTCATCGGGCAGCTTAGTGGTCTGCACCGGAGCCTCCTTCAGGGCATCGTTCATGGCAGCATCTGTCCCTTCAACGAAATTGCAATGTTCCCTCAGGACCAGTATGGAACTAGACTTCGTGAAGTAAAAGCGATCTTTTCCGACTAATAATCATTGGTTTTCCTGATGAGTGGAGTTGCCGTGCTGGATGTCCGGAGACTTCGGCTGCTGCGCGAGGTCAAAGTCCGCGGCACCTTGGCGGAGGCGGCCGCCGCGCTGAGCCTGAGCCCGTCATCCGTCTCCCAGCAGCTGGCCTTGCTGGAAAAGGAAGCAGGGGTGGCGCTGCTGCGAAAGGCCGGACGCCGGGTGCAGCTCACGCCGCAGGCCGAGATCCTCGTGGGGCACACCGAGTCGCTGCTGTCCACCCTCGAGCAGGCCGAAACGGACTTGGCGGCGTCGCTGACCGCGGTGACCGGAACCGTCCGGCTGGCGGCGTTCCAATCCGCGGCGCTGGCCCTGCTGCCGGAGGCCCTCACCGCCATGCGGCTGCGGCACCCGGACGTGCGGATCGAGATGGTCCAGCGTGAACCGGAGACGGCGCTGTACGAGACGTGGGCGCGCGACTTCGACCTGGTCATCGCCGAGCAATACCCCGGCCACGCGGCGCCGCACCATGCGGAGCTGGATCGGCAGAAACTGACCAGCGACGCCATCCGGCTCGCGGCACCGCCCGCCGCCGTGGCCGGAACCGCCGTCACCTCGGTCGACGACGCCCGGAGCCTGCCGTGGGTGATGGAGCCGCATGGCGCAGCTTCCCGGCATTGGGCGGAACAAGCGTGCCGCCAAGCCGGATTCGAGCCGGATGTGCGGTATGAAACGGCCGACCTGCAGGCGCAGATCCGGCTGATTGAATCCGGCAACGCGGTGGCGTTCATGCCGGACCTGGTCTGGACCGGCCGGGACACCACCTGCCTGCTGCTGGACCTGCCGGGCCTGCCGCGGCGGACGGTCTTCACCTCGGTCCGCCGCGGCTCTGCCAACCGACCGGCCATCCTGGCGTTCCGGGCAGTCCTGGAGGCAACGGCCCGGGAAATTGCGGTCTGAGGTTCGGGCCCCGGCGCCTCCCCTAGGCCACGCCCTGCGCCGCGTGCAGTTTGCGCTGGTCCAAGCTGAGGTTCCCATTCACCGTGGCGTACGCGCGCAGGCCTTCGGCAATGAGTGGCAACCCCTGTTCCGGTGCCAGGATCCTGCGGGCCGGACCGGTTATGCCGTCCAACCGGAGCTGCACGAACAGGTCCACCAGCACCGGGCCCAGGCCGGCCAGTTCGCTCCGAGGCAGGACGGCACGGTAGCCGCCGCCGTCGTGCCGGACGTCAAAGCCGAGTTCGGCGTCTGTCCCGCGGGCGCGTGCCATCAGCCGGACCGATTCGTACTCCGCCGCCGGTTCGAACACCAGCCCGAACGACACGGACTCCCCGTCGAGCCGGGGCTGCAGGGCCCGCGGCGCCGGTTTCAGTGCTTCCTCGGTGGCGGCCAGCCTCAGCAGGCCTTCCGCATCCCGCGCCCGGACCAGCTGCGAGCGCTGCCGGTAGGGAAATGACAGCTGCTCCTCCAGCCGTTGCGGAACGTTTTGGTCCACGAAGGCAGCATGCGCCGATACCCACCGCTGCCGCGTGCCCGGGGACATCGAGCGGTAGCGGTCGGGCACGTAGAAGCGAAGGAGTTTGCGCCGGTACAGGTCCAGCACCAAAAGCTCGGCATGTTCAGGGTCCGGATGGTTCTCCCTGATGATCCGCGCAATTTCGGCGACGGATCCGGTGTACCCCTCGGGGATGGCGCGCTCGGAGCTGATGTTGGTTCCGTCGTCGCGGGTGCGGATGAAGTAATAGTCGTAGTCGGCCGCGATCGCGTTCCGCCGGGAGGCCAGATAGCAGCGGGTGAGCATCATGCCGTCTTCCAGCCGGACTTTGCCCTCCGGGAAGCGGATGCCGTGTGTATCCAGCAGCTCACGCCGGATTAGCTTTTGCGGTGAGAGCGTGCCCAGGATCCTGCGCACGGGCACGTCCGGCACGGTCTCGGTGAAGAGCGAGGACTGCACGCGCCGGCCACCGATTCCGACCATGCGCGGGGCCAGCACGTCGACCTGGTGCTTGTCGGCAAAGTCGACCATCCGGCGCAGCGCTTCGGGCCCCAGCTTGTCGTCCGCATCACAGAAGAAGACGTAGTCGGAACTGCTGGCGGCGATGCCTACGTTGCGGGGCTTTCCCGGCCAGCCGCTGTTCTGCTGGTGGATGACCCGCCAGTTCCGATGTCGCGCGGCGTACTCGTCCAGCAGCTTGCCTCCGCCGTCCGTGGAGCCGTCGTCCACGGCGATAACCTCGAAGAGCGACGGGTCCAGGTCCTGTGCAACCAGCGATTCCAGCAGTTCCCTCAGGTAGGGCAACGCGTTGAACACCGGGATCACCACGGCCACCCGCGCGGTCTGCGCGCTGGCCGTCGGCCCGGAGTCGCTCTCGCGCACGCGAAACTGCCCGGCGCGCGCCGCGATCCTTTTCAGCTTGCGCCGTGCGCCTGCCAGTTTGTCCTTGATGGCCACTCGGTCCCCTTTGATCGGCAGCAGTTAATGCATTCTGCCACTGCGATCGGCCGGAAGGTCCGCGAAAGCGGAATCGTGACGGAGTTTCCGCAGCAAAGGGCCGCGCGCGGCACGAACTGCTCTCAGCTCTTGAGCACCAAGAGCGCGACCTGCTGTCCGCTGACCACGAGGACGCACAGGACAGTCATCACAACGGCCGATTTGTTCCAACTGGTGACGACTGCAGGTCCCAGTGACGGTTCGGACTTCAGGAGGCTGGACCTGGATCTTGTCCACGCGCGGACGAGCGGATGCTGCTCCAGCCCCTGCCGTTGGCCGGAGGAGGCAGTTCGGTCCCAAGGGGTGATCGTGGCCGGTCCCACTGACGCACTGTGCTCGTTGCCGGCGGCCCGTGCATTCTGAGGAAAGGGCGCACCCCAGCTTGTGTAGGTCCTGGCTCCGGTCCTGATCCTCACGGCACTGCCTACGCTGACGTCATCAACGACGGCAAAGGGAACGGCGTGGGACCGAAAGCTATTGGTGATGAGAACGGACTCGTCATCATAGGCAAGGCGAGGAAGCCACAGGAAGATGTAGGCGAACGAGGCCGCCAGCAAGGGCCACACCATCCACCGCAGGAAGGACTCTTCCTGCGACTGGGCGAAGAGCAACACGAGCGCCGCCGCGGCGGAGACCCAGATCAGGATTGCTGTCCACGTGCCCGACTTTTCCTTGAGCACGGTCCGCTTTGGCTCGGTCCGTGAATTTGTTGCCACCGGTCTGCCCCGTCCCCTTTGACTGCTGCCGTTACTGCATTCTGCATGGCACCTCTGGCCGTTGCAACCATTAACAAGAAGAGGGCAGCATCTCGCACAAGGCCGGAGCCCATCTCCGTTCCGAGGATTGCCCACTGCCTGGTGCGCAGGCTTCTTGCCGGCGTGGTTTGGTCCGCGGTCGAACCTAACCCGTGCCGGGTAGGTGATGGCTGCCGGAAGCTGGATCGGCGGGTCGTTGGCGACCCCGGCGGCGGCGCTGGCAGACTGTCGGGATGACCCCCGAAGGCCGCGGCGAGGACGTCTTCCGGCTCCCCGGCTTCTTCGCGTGGTGGACCGCCGAAACCGTCTCCGGGTTCGGGGCATATTTCACCACGGTGGCCCTGCAGGTACTGGTGGTCCTGACGCTCGGCGGGACGGCGGTGGAAGTGGGTCTGGTCAGCGCCGCGCGCTGGCTGCCGTACGCCGTGCTGGGCCTGCTGGTCGGGGCTCTGATGGAAAGGGGCCGACGTCGCCCGGTACTCGTCGGCACGGACCTGGCCCGCGGGCTGCTGCTGGGCCTCATTCCGCTGCTCTGGCTGCTGGACCGTCTGGAGCTGCCGGTCCTGGTCGCCTTCGTGGCCGGCTTCGGCGCGCTGTCGCTGCTCAATGACTCCGCATCGCAATCGTTCCTGCCGCGCTTGGTTCCGCAACATGCATTGCTCGCGGCCAACGCCCGGCTGGACCAGAGTGCGTCCGTGGCCCAGGCATCGGGACCGGCCTTGGCCGGCGGACTGGTCGCTCTGCTGGGAGCCCCGCTGGCGGTTTTGGTGAACTCGATGACTTATCTGTACTCGGCGGTTGTGGTGGGTCTGATGAAGACTCCGGAACCGGCCCCACCCGCCACCGCTGGCAGCCAGGGCCTGTGGGCCGACATCGGTGAAGGGCTGCGTTTCACCTACCGGCATCGGATGCTCGGGCCGCTGACTCTGTCGACACACGGCTGGTTCCTCGCCAACAGCGTGCTGGTGACCGTCTTCGTTCCCTATGCGTTGCTCGGCCTGGGCCTCAGCCCCTTCGAATTCGGTGCGGTGCTGGCCTGCGCCGGGGTAGGCGCCCTGATTGGTGCGTCGTTCTCCAGCCGGTGGGGCCTGTCTTGGGGAGCCGGCCGCGTGGTGATCGTCTGCCGGGCTTCGATGGCTGTCTCCTGGGCGATCATTGCGATGGCCTCATTCATGAACGCACCGGGTCAGGCGATCTCCGTCGTCGCCGTCGGACAGTTGCTGTGTGGCCTCGCCATGGGTGCCGAGAACGCCAACGAGATGGGCTACCGGCAGGCCGTCACACCGGACCGGCTCCAAGCGCGAATGAACACCACCACACGATCCATGAACCGCGCAATGATCGTTATTGCGGCCCCGCTGGGAGGCTTGGCCGCCGATGCGTGGGGCTACGCGCCGATCATCTGGGTGGCGGCAGCCTGCTTTCTGTTGGTGGCGGCAGGACTGGCGGCGTCAGACTTCCGCCACGCCCGCCACGGCGATCTCCCTGAAGACCTCCCGCAACGGGCCGGCTAGCAGGAGACTTCCCTGGCAACGACTCGGCCCTGCGGCGGGCTTCCGGGGCTCCTATATCGTTTCCTCCCGCATCCCCCACGGGGAACCGTAGCCCGCGGGAGCGGGCGCCGACATCAGGTCTAGGAACGGCTTGGCGTCAAAGGCCTCCGGGCCCAGGACGCCGGCTCCGCTCCACACCCCCGAGGCCAGGAGTTCCAGGGCGATGACCGGGTTCAGGGCCGTCTGCCACACCACGCACTGGCTGCCGTATTCGGCCATGGTGTCGGCGTTGTCGGCGACATGGTAGAGGTAGGTCCGCCGCGGGGCCCCGTCCTTGTCCTTGCCTGTCACCAGGACCCCAGCGCATGTTTTGCCCGTGATCCTGGGCCCGAGCGTGGCCGGATCCGGCAGGCAGGCGGCGACGACGTCGCGCGGGCTCACGGATGTTCCCTTGACGTCGACCGGAGTGGTGGAATCGAGGCCGAGCTTGTGCAGGACCTTGAGCACCTCGATGAATTCATCGCCCAGCCCGTACTTGAAATTGACCTTCCCGGCCTCCAGCCACCGGGGCATCAGCAGGACTTCCTCGTGTTCGACGTTGACGCACTCCACGGGGCCGATGCCTTCGGGGAAATCGAAGACTTCGGGGTCGCTGAAGGGCTCAGTAGTGCTCCAACCGCTCTCGGCAGAATAGATCACCGGCGGGTTGAGGCATTCCTCGATGGTGGTCCAGATGGAGAAGGACGGCGCGAAATCGTAGCCTTCGACCTTCAGGTTGGCGCCGTCGCGGACGCCGATTTCGTCGATGACGGAGAACAGGTGGTCCCGGGCGTACCGGGCCAGGACGTCCGAGAGTCCCGGTTCGACGCCGATCCCGACCAGAGCCAGCCGTCCGGCTTCCTCCCACTCAGCGGCGCGGTCGAACTGCTCGTCCCCCAGCTTGATGCCGGTGAGCTCGTAGGGTCGTTCCGGGTGCGGCGTGGACAGCGACATGGCCATGTCCAGGTAGGTGGCTCCGGCGTCCGCGACACCCTCGAAGACCGGCATGACGAAACGGGGGTCAACGGCGTTGAGCACGTGGGTAATGCCGTGGTCCCTGATCGCACCGGCAACGGCGTCCCTGCTTGACGCGTCCAGGGCAATCGCGCTGAACCGCCCGCGCCTGCCCGGCGGCAGCGCCTCGACGACGGCGTGGGCCCGCGCCGGGTCGTAGTCGGCCAGGACGAAGGCCTCAAAGAATTCCCGCCGGGCGGCAATGCCTGCGGCGGCGCCACCCACTCCGCCTGCGCCTATACAGAGAATCCGCATCATGCTCCCTCGGGGTTGTCTTTGCTATGGCTGCCGCTACGCTCGGGACTCAGGCGGAACCAACTGTTCGCCGTCACGTCGGTGGGCGCGCCGGGGGACGCGAGCAGGGTGCCGGTCGCCGGGTCGATGCCCACGGTTGCCAGGGTCGCCCAGCGGGATCCCAGGCCGGCACCCGGATCCGGCACGCAGCACAGTTCGGCCCCGTCACCGGGAACGGAGCAGAGGTAGGGCACGAGATCCTGCGGCTGACGGGGCTGGAACGCTGCGCTGACCCGCCTTTCCAGCAAGTCGATCCGCTGCTGGGAGTCCGGCTGGTACAGCTCGGCCTTCTCCCCTTTCGCCAGCCGTGGGGCCAGGAAATGGTTGGTGTGCAGCAGGCGGCCGCCGGTCGGCTTGATCACTTCGGCCCCCTCGGGGCTGAGCTCCACGATTGCTGTGCCGGCCCTGGTGACCACGGTGATGGCGCTGGAGGTCTGGACCGGAGCGTCGAGGAGTATGTCCACCGCCTCGTCCAGCGAAGCTGCCCGGTGCAGCACCTGGGTGGCCGCGATGTGGACGGGCACCGCCCCCGGACGGTCCTGCCTGTGACCCAGCACGTTCAGGTGCACGCCGACACCGGCGTCGTTCAGCCCGATCTTGGCGAGGATTCCGTACTCCGTCAGTCCCACGAACCGGCCGTGACCGGTGTCAACCGATTGCAGGTGCCAGGCGCCGGCGAGTTCTTCGTGCCAGTCCCAGGTCTGCAAGGAGAAAGGCCGGGCTCCGGCGCTGACGACGGTAGAACACTCCCCCGGCCGGGCCCGTTCCGAGAGGGACAGGATCTCGGTCCGGGCATTGACGGCGCTGACCTGCCAGACGGGCAGGCCCGCTCCCTCCGCGGTGCCGCGGATCTCGGCCGCCAAGTGCGTCGCCCAGGCTTCGATGGCGGCCAGGCTGCGGGTGGCTTCCCGCTCCACGACGGTTTCGCTGATGCCATGGGCCTGGAACAACCGGCGGTAAACGTCCCAGCAGCCGGCGATACCGCTGCGTCCTTCGGTGCCGCGCTGCACGCCCAGCTGGCGGGGGTCCCCGCCCTGAAGCGTCAGCAACTGCGGGATCGTGCCTGCGGGGTCAGTCAATGTCGTGCTCCTCATCCAATGTCTCGCTGTCGCGGCGCCGCGGCTTCCAGCCGGGCCGCGGCGCGCTGTCGATCAACCGGCGGGTGTACGGGTGCGCCGGGCTGTCGAGGATCTGGTCGGCAGTGCCGGCTTCGACGATGACCCCGCGTCGCATCACCACGACGGAGTGGGCTATCTGGCGCGCCACCGCCAGGTCATGCGTGATGAAGAGATAGGTCAGCTGTTTTTCCAGCCGCAACTGTTCGAGCATCCGCAGGATTTGCGCCTGGACGGTGACGTCCAGCGCGGAGACGGCCTCGTCGAGCACGATGACCCCCGGCGATGCCGCCAGCGCCCGCGCTATCGCCACGCGCTGCTTCTGCCCGCCCGAGAGCTCGTCCGGCAGCGCGGACATGTGGGTTTCGGTCAGTCCGACTTCCAGGAACAACTCGCGGCAGCGCCTGCGACGTGCCGCCGGGTCCAGGGAGGTGTGGGCCTTCAACACCTCGGCAACTGCCTCGGAGACCGGCAGCCGGCGGTTCAACGACCCCTGCGGGTCTTGGAAGACCATCTGGACGTCCTTCGACCGTTCCCGCCGGATCCGGCGGCTGGTCCGCGGGTTGACCGGTTTGCCGTTGAGGAAGACGGACCCGCTGTCCGGGGTTTCCAGCCCCACGAGCATCCTGGCCAGAGTGCTCTTCCCCGAACCCGATTCCCCCACCACGGCCAGGCAGTGTCCGCGCTCGATGGCCAGGGACGCGTCCTTGACGGCGTGGACGTGCGTGCGGTTGCGGCCGGAACCAACGGTGAACTTCTTGTTCAGGTTGCTGATGACGACGGCGGGGGCCGTGGGCTGCGTCTGCACGCCGGTCATGGCTTCACCTCTCGGGATGCCTCGCGGCCTGGTGGACCCGGGACGCTTGTCCCGGTACGAGATCCGGCCTGGATGTGGGGGTCGGCGCCTGGGCCGGCGTCGATGCGGTGATCCAGGCTGGGCTTGGCCGCGACCAGCTTCCGGGTGTATTCGTGTTCCGGCCGGTTCAGCACCCGGTCCGCGGGGCCGGATTCGACGATCCGGCCCCCCGACATGACGGCGATCCGGTCGCACGCCGCCGCCGCCAGGTCCAGGTCGTGCGTCACGAAGATCATCGCCATGCCGGCCTCGGTCCGCGCCTCGTCCAGGATGGCCATGACATCGGACTGCGTCGTGACATCGAGCGCCGTGGTCGGTTCGTCCGCCAGCAGCAGCTCGGTGCCCCTGGCCACCGCACCGGCAATGACCACCCGCTGGAGCATGCCGCCGGAGAGCTGGTGAGGGTAGGAACGCAGGCAGCGGGCGACGTTGTGGATACCCACCTGCTCGAGCACTTCCCCGGAAAGCCGCAGGGCCTCCTGCGCGGTCACTGCAGGCCTGGCGGCCTGGATGCCTTCCACCAGGAATTTGCTGACCGGCAGCACCGGATTCAGGGCAGCCTGCGGATTCTGGGAGATCATCGAGACGGCACCGGCCCGGAAGGCGCGGAGCCGCTCGCCGGAGTACGCCAGTATGTCCTCCCCCTTGTAGAGGACGCTGCCGGCAATGTCCGTCCGCGGCGGCAGGGTCTGGAGGATCGTCCGCATGGTCATGGATTTTCCGGAGCCGGACTCCCCCACCAGGCCGACTGACTCGCCCTTCTCCACCGTGATGTTGATATCGGACAGCAGGGTCGCCCGGCGGTGCTCCGGCCCGATCTTCACGGTGACGTTCGACAGTTCGAGCATTAGATCCTCCCTGCTGCCCGGCGCCCGCCGAGCTTTTCGCCCAGGAACCCCAGCGCGGCAACGGTCAGCACAATGAGCAGGCCCGCGTAGAGGCTCTCTTGCGGGTAGCCGGCCAGAAGTGAGGACTGGCCGGAGGAAACCATGAGCCCCCAGTCCGCATCGGGCGGCTGCACACCAAAGCCGAGGTAGGACAGGGCGGCGAGGTCGATCATGCCGTAGCCGAAGTTGATGCTCATTCCCGTCATGACCTGCTGTTTCACGTTCGGCAGCAGATGCCGCACGGTGATGGAAAAGCCGGAGATACCCTGCAACTCCGCCGACTTCACATAGGGCAGATTCCGCTCGCGCAGGGCCACGCTGCGGATCACCCGTGCGGTATACGGGGTGAAGCCGATCGCCAGGGCAATCACGGCTGTCTCCACCCTCGCGCCGAACACCGCCACCGCCAGCACGGCCAGCAGCAGGTTCGGAAACGCGAACAGGAAATCCAAAACCCTGCTGATGAGGTTGTCCACCCAGCCGCCGAACCAGACGGCGACCAGGGCGAGGGTTCCGCCCATCACGGCGGTGAGCACGGCGACGGCGAGGGCGGCGAGAATGCTGGAGCGGGCGCCGGTGGCGAGCCGGGAGAACAGGTCCCGTCCGGCCTGGTCCGTTCCGAGCCAATGCTCGGCTCCCGGAGGAAGATAGCGCTCCACGACGTTGCCGGCCGTCGGATCGAACGGTGTGAGGGCCGGCCCGATCAGGGCGAACAGTCCAATCAGCACTACCCAGCCCAGGCAGACGGCCGTCAGGACATCAGGCTTCGACCGGGTCTTCCGTGACGGGCTCCGCCTAAGCGCTCCGGGGCGTCCGGTTTCTTCCAGCGTGCTCATGACGCCGCCCCCAAACGCACCCTTGGATCGATCACGACATAGAGCAGGTCGACGGCCAGGTTGATGAGGCCGAAGGCAACGACCATGATCAACGACACTGCCTGCACCACCGCGAAGTCCTTCTGCTGGACGGCTGCCACCAGCAGTGCGCCGATGCCGTCGAGTGTGAACGCGTACTCGACCACGAAGGCGCCGGCCAGCAAGGCCGCGACGTGGACGCCGGAAACCGTGGAGACGGGAAGCATCGAATTGCGCAGGACGTGGCGCCGTATGACGATCCGTTCCAGCACTCCCCGGGATCGGGCCGTCTGGGCGTGCTCGGACTCGCGCTCTTCCTTGACCGCGGTGCGGGTAATGCGCGCGACCACCGCCAGCGAGGGCAGCGCCAACGCCAACGCCGGCAGGGTCAGGTGATGGAGCCTGCCGGCCAGGCCCTCGCCGGAGCCGAAGACCGGAAACCAGCCGAGCATGACCCCGAAGACGCTCATCAGCAGCAGGGCCGCGAAGAATGTCGGTACGGCAAAGCCGAGGTTCGACCCGAAAAGCACCACGTTCTCCAGCCAGCCCGGCCGAAGCCCGGCAAGGCAGCCGAGTCCGATACCGCCGATCACGATGACCAGCGCGGCGTAGAGGGTGAGGGACAGGGTGGTGGGCAAACGGCCCGCAATGAGGTCGGCGACTTCCTGGCGGTTGGCCAGCGACAGGCCGAAGTCTCCCTGGATGACACCCCACAGCCAGTTGAAGTAGCGGACCAGAAAGGGGTCGTCCAGGGAGTACTGCGCCCTGATGGACGCCAGTACCTCCGGCGTGACGGTCCGGCCTTGCACCAGGAACTGCTCGGGGCTTCCCGGTGCAAGGTACAGTCCGCCAAAGACCGCGAAGCTGGAGGCCAACAGGATCGTTCCCAGTGCCAAGAGCCTTTTGACGATATAGATCATGACGGCTTTCTGTTACTCAGCGGCACCCAGGTCCGCACCCCACGGGTAGTAGAGGTAGACGAAGGACGCCGGCACGCCCGTCACCCGCTCGTTCAGGAAGAGCCGTCCTGCCGGATCGACGATGGGCAGCCAGGGCAGGTCGGCCATGGCCAGCGCCTCGATTTCGGCGACCTTCGCGGCACGCTCCGCGTCGTCGGTCAGAACCTCCGCCTCGGCGATGAGTTTTTCAATCTCCGGGTTGCTGTAGTCGGAGAAGTTCTGCGACCCGCCTTCCTTCACGATGGTGCGCAGGAACACCAGGGGATCCGGAACGTCCATGTAATTGGTGGTGACGAAGGCGCCATGCCCGGCACGGGCCTCGGGGTCCGAGAAGAAGGCGCCGAATTGTGCGCTCGGCACGCCCTGGGGCTTGACCGTCAGCCCGATTTCCTGGCCGGCGCGCGCCAGTTCGGAAATGATGTCCGCGTAGAACGACCGTTCGCTCGGGTAGACGATGGTGATCGGCTCGCTCAGATCAGCTTCTGCCTCCGCGAGGATTTTCTTCGCTTCCTCGACGTTCGCTTCAACCGGCGGCAGTTCTTCGCGCGCCGCGCTGAAGACGTCGTCGCCGTAGGACCAGCCGCCGTCGGGAATCAGGGACCGGGAGGGCATCGCCGTTCCCTCGTACACCGTCTCCGCCAGCGCCGATGTGTTCGCGGCGGTCCACAGTGCCTTGCGCACCGCAGGATCGCCCAGCGGGCCGTCGCCGGTGGCGATGATGGCCGAAAGCTGCAGGGACTTGCCGAGAATCAGCTCGCCGTTGGTCGCCGACTGAAGTTGCGGCACCGCGCTGAGCGGGACGTCGTAGGACCCGTCCACTGCCCCGGATGCGAGCGCGTTGGTGATGGCCGCGGGGTCCACGATGAACTGGATGTCGAGGTTCTGCACCTTCGGCATGCGGTTGCTGTTCCAGTAGGCATCGTTCTTGGCCAGGGAGATGCTCTGGCCGCTGTCCCACTGGTCAACCAAGAAGGGCCCCGTGCACATGACGCCCTCCTGCGGGGTGCCATACGCTTCGCCGGCCTCCTTGCGCTGTTCCTCCTGCACGATGACGCCCAGCGGAGTGGCCATGTAGGAGTTGAACGTGACGTCCGGAGAGCTCAGGCTCACGGTCACTTCGTACTCACCCGTGGCCTTGATCGATTCCACGTTGCCGCTGACAGCGTCGCTGGCCCAGTAGCTGCCCTCGTCAGGGTCCAGGTGCCGGTTCAAGCTGAAGACCACGTCCTGGGCGGTCATCGGCGTGCCGTCCCAGAAGGTCACGTCATCCCGCAGCTGGTAGATGTAGGTCTTGCCGTCGACGTTCTCGAACGATTCGGCAAGGTTGGGTGCAATCGTGTAGTCCGGTTCCATCACCATCAGGCCTTCGCACAGGTTGGCCACGACGGTGTTTTCCGGGTAGTTGAAGGCCTTGATCGGATCCAGTGACGCCGGTTCGCCGAACGGCAGGTTCCAGGTGACGGTATCCAGTTCGCCCGCCGCCGGTTCGGTGGTGGTCTGCAGTTCCCCCAGGCCGCCGCCCGCCTCCGCATCCGGGGCGGCCGCTCCACCCCCGCCGTTGCTGCATGCGGTCAGCAGCATCGCGAGGGCCACCGACGTGGCCAGCGTGACTTTCTTCATCCTGCAATCCCCTTTGCTTCACAGTGTGTGGTTCCGATGGGACGCTTGCTCTGCGTATTCCAGTAAGCTACGGGGACAAAACCTTTTATATAACGTTTTAGGTCTTCTGTTATCCAACCGTTATGACGTGAATCACGGAGGGCGGACGATGCGCCGGCGAGTCACCATCCACGATGTGGCGCGGGAAGCCGGCGTGTCCATCACTGCCGTCTCGCACAGCCTGAACAACAAGGGCACGCTGTCGGCGGAAACCCGCGAGCGCGTGCGGCAGACGGCAGAAAGGCTTGGGTACCAGCCCGATCCGATGGCGCGGGGACTGCGCAACAGCCCGATCGGGGTCGTTGGCCTGATGCTCCGGCCCTTGGATTCGCTAGGGACGTATCGCCCACACGGCGTGGACTACTTCACCAGGCTCTCCGGCGCCGTCGCCGTGGAGTGCCTGGAGCGCGGGCTGAGCGTCATGCTCGTCCGAGACCTGACGCGGCTGCCGCGCTCCCCGCTCGCCTTGTCGCTGGACGGCTACATCATTGACGATCCGCTCGAGGAGGATCCGGTCATCGACCTGTTACTGGGGCTGGCCGCTCCTTTCGTCACCATTGGACGCGATCCTGCACGGCCCGACTTTCTCGATTGGGTCGGTTCCCACGACTCGGAAGAAACGGAGGCAGTGCTGTCCAGGTTCCACCGATCCGGGGCACGGTCCATCTGCCTCATCACCGGCATGGACCGCAACGCCTGGAACCTCGACTCCACGGCGGCCTACCGCAGCTGGGCAGCGCGTCACGGGATGAAGCCACGCGTCGCCATCCGGCCGGAGTCCGACGGCGTCGAGGGCGGCAGGGCCGCCATGCAGGAACTGCTGGACGCGGGCGAGGAAATGCCGGACGCTGTCTACTGCCTGACCGGGCGGCACGCGCGCGGCGCCCTGGAGGAACTGGCGGCCCGGGGCATCGCCGTGCCCGGGCAGGTCCAGCTGATCGCCGGTTCGGATTCAGAACAGTCGCGCAACAGCAGCCCCGCGATCAGCGCCATTGACCTGGAACCGGAGCTCATCGCGGCGGCCGCGGTCAGCCACCTGTCCCGGAAAATACTCGGGGAGTCCGGCATTCCAGCGAAGCTTTCCGCCCGGTTGATCCTGCGCGAAAGTACACTCGACTCCGGCAGCGGTCAGACGTGACGATGTCCCGCCTGCAGCGATAAGCCCGGGAACAGGTGAAACGGACGGCCGGGACATGACGATGGCCCGCCTTCCGCAGGATTCCTGCAGAAGGCGGGCCACCGCCGTCGTTGTCTGCCCAGGTCAGTGAGCCGGCTCGGCCTCGATGAGCGGGTACACGCCGTTCTCGTCGTGGACTTCGCGGCCGGTGACCGGCGGGTTGAACACGCAGGCCATGCGCAGTTCGGTGGTGGCACGGACGGTGTGCTTCTCGTGCCCGTCCAGCAGGTACATGGTTCCGTCGCGCAGTTCGTGGACTTCGCCGGTGACCTCGTTGGTCAGCGTTCCCTCGCCCTGGACGCAGTAGACGGCCTCGATGTGGTTGGCGTAGTGGAACGTGGAGGTGGTGCCCGCGTAGATCACCGTGTCGTGAAACGAAAAGCCCACGCCCTCTCCCGCCAGCACCATGCGCCGGCTCCGCCAGGTCTCGGACTTCACGTCGCGGTCGGTGTCGTTCAGGTCGTTCAGGTTGGTAACAAGCATCGGTACTCCTTGGATAGGTCGTCAGGAAGTTTTGTTTGGGGTGCGTCCCGCCCTAGAGCGCTCCGACCAGTTCCGGCACCGCGGTAACCGCGCGGGTCGCGTCGATCAGGATGTCCAGGCCGCGGTCCAGTTCGGCGGCGCTGATGGTCAGGGCCGGCATCAGCTTCACCACTTCGCCCTCGGGACCGGATGTTTCCACCAGCAGCCCGTTGTCGTAGGCCTCCGCGGCGATCTTGCCGGCGGTCTCGTTCTCCGGGAACTTCACCCCTGCCAGCAGGCCGCGGCCGCGCACGCTGGCGCCCTCCACCAGCCCGGCGATCCGCTCCAGGCCCTCGTGCAGCTGCACGGCCCGGGCCTGGATCTGTTTCTGGAACTCGCCGGTCCGCCAGTAGGTTTCCAGCGCCGCCGTCGCCGTCACGAACGCCGGGTTGTGCCCGCGGAAGGTGCCGTTGTGCTCGCCGGCTCCCCACACGTCCAGCTCGGGGCGGAACAGGGTCAGCGCCATCGGCAGGCCGTAGCCGGAGATGGACTTGGACAGGCAGACGATGTCCGGGGTGATGCCGGCTTCCTCGAAGCTGAAGAACGTTCCGGTGCGGCCGCAGCCGGCCTGCACATCGTCGACGATCAGCAGGATCTCGTGCTTCTTGCACAGGTCGGCCAGGCCGCGCAGCCAGCCCGCCCGGGCGGCGTTGAGGCCGCCTTCGCCCTGGACGGTCTCCACGATGATGCCCGCCGGCTTGTCCACGCCCGAGCCGCTGTCCTCCAACACGCGCTCCAGCCACAGGAAATCGGCGGTTTCGCCGGAGAAGTAGTCGTCGTAGGGGATTTTGGAGCTGTTGGTCAGCGGGATGCCCGCACCCCGGCGCTTCATCGAGTTACCGGTCACCGACAGCGAACCGAGCGTCATGCCGTGGAACGCGTTGGTGAAGGAGAGGATGTGCTGGCGGCCCGTCACCTTGCGGGCCAGCTTCAGGGCGGCCTCAACGGTGTTGGTGCCGGTGGGGCCGGGAAACATGACCTTGTAGTCGAGGTTCCGCGGCTCGAGGATGACCTCTTGGAAGGTTTCCAGGAACGTGCGCTTGGCCGGGGTCTTCATGTCCAGCGAGTGCACGACGGCGCCGCTGGCCAGGTACTCCAGCAGCGGCTGCAGCAGCTTCGGGTTGTTGTGGCCGTAGTTAAGCGCACCGGCGCCGGAGAAGAAATCCAGGTAGGTGGTCCCGTCCTCGGCCGTCAGGGTGCTGCCCTCGCCGCGGGTGAAGACGGCGGGCCAGCTGCGGCAGTAGCCGCGGACCTCGGACTCGAGGGTCTCGAAAATATCAGTCATGGAATACGCTTCCTTCCTCAGTGCGGCAGCGGGCGGCCCCGGGTACGGGACAGCGCCACAGCAGCCGCAGGTCGATTCATGCGGATGTGCGTTGGTGGAGGTTGTGCTTGGCCGGCCGCGGGGGTCGGCGGGATTAATTGAGCGGCCCGATCCGGAACAGGTACTCGGTGTCGTGCCCGTCCGGGTAGAGCTCTTCGGTGAAGAGCGGCTCGCGTTCCATTGGCGCCTCGCGGCGCGACGCGAAGCCGGCAAACAGCCGGACGGATGCCTCATTGTCCGCCGTGATGGTGGTTTCCACCCGCTCGGCGAGGACCTGCCAGGCCAAGCGGTCCAGCATGTCCGCCGCCAGCCTGCGGCCGCGGAACCGCCGGTCCACGGCCACCTGCCACACCATCAAGGTGCCCGGTTCGTCGGGGCGCATGTAGCCGGTGATGAAACCGGCCGGCTCGCCGTCCACCGTGGCGATGATCGACGTCTCGGCGAAGTCGCGGGTCCACAGCAGGTAGGAGTAGGACGAGTTCAGGTCCAGGACCTGGGAATCCCTGGCCATGCGCCACAGGGACTGCCCGTCGTTCAGGGTTGGTTTACGGAAGTTTGCTTCGATCCTCGGTCTGGTCTGGGTTTCTGCTAGTTCTTCAACCATCCCTTCAAACGTAACGAGATCAGAGCCGTTATCAACCCGAATTCTGCCGACTTGACAACCGTTCGGACGCTTCCGACGCCCCTGCCGCCCCGGCCCGATTCCGCCGGATCCCTTGTGCCAGTTGCCCTCCGGCGGAATGACGACGGCGGTGCCCGGGCGCGTTTTTATCGTTACCATTTCGTGACATTGACTGTGTGACGGCCGGCCAAAAATGCGGCCCCGGCCGTGCCAGGAGCGCCCGGCAGGCCGTTACCCGCGCCTCGACAGGAGCCCGCTGCCGGGCTTCTCCACGCCGCACGGGAAGCCTTGGAGGCCGGTACGGCGACGCTGCTGGGAATCCGGCTACTGGAAACCCGGTGGCAGTGCGTACTCACGGCGCTCCTGGCCTTCAGGGTGGGCCGGGCCCGACGCGCCAGCTGGAGGCCCTTCCGATCCGGTCAGTCGAGCAGGCTGCAGCCATTGAGGGCGCAGGGGAAAGCGCCATCGTGCCGTTGTCCATGTTTCGGAGCGCCTGTAGACATAAGCGCAGGTCACGCGCCTGTGGATAGCCAAGACGTGGACAGTTTGGCCTGTACGTGGACAAGTTTGCGTGACGTTGGCGGCGACTCGGCCTGTAAGCCGGGGCGTCCTATGAAAAAGGCGGCTCCGACCGGCAAACCGGTCGGAGCCGCCTTCGCGGTGGGCCCTGCGGGGATCGAACCCGCGACCCGCGGATTAAAAGTCCGATGCTCTACCAACTGAGCTAAAGGCCCGCCAGCCGCTCCACCCTGCCCGGGTTGAAACCCAGGCGAGGCCGGATTTGGCCGGTTCCCAGTTTATCGCACCCACACCGAGCACCCGAATCCGCTCCGGCGTGCGCCTTGCCGGCCGCCCCAAAACGTCCCGTCGCCGGGAGGCATCCCGTCTCTGTACCGGCGTCAGAGGCGGGAGTAAGGTCGAGGCATGAGCCCGAACAACGGAAACGATATCCCCCGGCCGCATAAGCCGAAGCCTTTCGCCCCGGTGGATTTTGAGGACTTCGCTGGGGGTGCCGACCCGGCACGTGTCTCCGAGGCCGCCCACCTCGCGGCTCAGGCCCTGGTGCACCGCGGGCGCGGCTCGGACGATCCCGAGGTGACCGCGAGGCTGGTCAAGCTGGCAGACCAACAGGGGCTCGAGGCCATTGCTGAAATGTGGGCTGAAAGCCCTGCCCGTTCCCTGCCGGGCGCACTCTGGCGCCTTTACGCCCTCCGCGCCGCGGCCCAGTCCCATCCGGACAAGCTGGCAGCCTATTTCAAGGCCGGGACGGCATCGGCAGAAGTGTCCAAGGTCATCGCCGGAGTAGCTGAACCGCCCGGCGCCGACGAAGTCCGGGCCATGGCCGACACGATTCTCTCCGGCGCCTTCGACGGTGATTTCGATGTGGCCCTTGACCGGTCGGCGGCCTTTTGCCGGATCGTCGCGCTCGGCCAGACCCACCACGCCGACTCTGCCGAGTCCGCCAACGAGAACCATGCCACCAAGCTGACGCTCAACTCGCACCGGCTCGTGAAGACCGCCGAGGATCTGGAAGCGGCCGCCGTCGCTTGGCGGCGCGGCGAACTCGACTAGCGGCCGGACGGGCCAACGGCTCGAAACTGCGTCGCCTGGCGGCGCGGCGAACCTGACTGACCACCTGGCGGCGCGGTGGACTCGACCAGCCGCCCCGCCGGCACCCCACGCACCGACCAGCCGTCCGCCGGCACCCCGCCCCGACCGCCAGCGACCGGCGGCTCCGCGGTGGCGCCCCGACCGCCAAGCGGCCGTCGGCCCCGCAGTGGTGCCCTCAACGCAGGACCGTCCGGAGAAGGCGCTCCGGGAACGACGCGCGCGTGTACCACAGTTAGCTTCTGCTGACACGTTTTTCCCCGTATATTCGGGGCTGTTGACATCCGCAGTGAGGCGTAGAAAACTGAAGGTGGTGTCGAACTGTGGCAGCCCCGGGCTCCAACTCTTAGCCGCCTCGAGCGGCCTTCCGCCGAGAGGCGCTCCCAGTTCGGCACCATTAATTTTTGTTCGCGAAGAGGCGCTAATCTAGGCACGGCGGATGCTTCCCTTCCGCCGTACGGACCAGTGAGAAACCGCCGGTGACATGAAGCTAAGCCTCTTCCCCCAGGACACCAAGAGCCTCGAATTGCTCGCCCTCACAGCAGCCGAGCTGATGGCGGGAGTCAAGACCCTCTCCGAGATCCTCGGGGCGCCTGCGGACGACTACGACAAGCTCTCCGAAGAACTGCACGACCGCGACGCGAACGTCTCGCGACTGCGCAACGCTCTGCTGACCACGTTGCGGACCAGCTTCGTTAATCCGCTCCCCCGCGAGGACATGTTCCAGCTCTCACTGCACCTGGTGCACACCTTTGAACACCTCGACGGCGCCGCGGAACTGATCGCCCTCAACCGGGTGAAGCGCCTGTCTACCCGGGCCTCGGAGCAGCTTGAGGTCATCGGGCGGATGTCGGAGATGACCCGGGACGCCATGCCCCGGCTGAACTCCCTGGAGGACCTCGAGGAGTACTGCATCGAGATGGTCCGGCTGGCCAAGCGGGCGGAACGCACCCACCGGGTGTGGGTCTCGGAGCTTTTGTCGGAACACAAGGGCGCCACGCTGGCCCGGCACCGCGACGTGGCCGACCAGCTGATCGCCGCCACCAAGACGCTGCGCCAGGCTTCCCACCACGTAGGCCAGATCCTGGTCAAGGAATCGTAGGTGGAGCTGTTCCTCCTGGTGCTGGTGGTCGCTTTCGCCGGCTGCTTTGCCTTCATCAACGGCTTCCATGATGTCTCCAACGCCGTGGCCACCTCTGTCCGCACTCGCGCGCTCACCCCGGGTGTCGCCGTCGTGCTCGCGTCCGTCTGCAACCTGGCCGGTGCGCTGATCTCCACCACCTTGGCCCTGGTGATCAGTACCGGTTGGATCGGCCTGCCCGAAGGCCGGTCAGGGCTGGGCATCCTGTTGGCCGGGCTGCTGAGCGCCTGCGCGTGGGGAGTTTTCACGTGGTGGCAGCGGATGCCGTCGTCGTCCACGCATGCGCTGCTCGGCGGCCTGCTCGGGGCGGGGGCGGCGTCCACCCTGTTGGGCGGCGAGAACATCAGTGCCACGGAGAACCCGATCTGGGGCCAGCTGATCCTGCCGTTGCTCCTGTCGCCGTTGGTGGCGTTC
Source organism: Arthrobacter sp. Y3225116 (assembly GCF_059091245.1). Taxonomy (NCBI): domain Bacteria; kingdom Bacillati; phylum Actinomycetota; class Actinomycetes; order Micrococcales; family Micrococcaceae; genus Arthrobacter; species Arthrobacter sp. Y3225116. The sequence continues at coordinate 11,436 of NZ_JBNHGL010000015.1, read as the reverse complement.
GTGCTCTCCTACCTGGCGATCGTGCCGCTGACGTGGCTGGCCCGCTACCGGACGCCGCGCGAGGTCGGCCGGACCACCAGGCTGGCCCAGGCGGTCTTTGCCGGTACCTTCTCGCTGGGCCACGGCCTGCAGGACGGACAGCGCACCATGGCCGTGGTGCTGCTGGGACTGGCCGCGGCCGGCTATGCCTCCGGCGACCGGATGCCGCTGTGGGTGCAGTTGTTCGCCGCGGTGCTGCTGGCCGTCGGCGCGCTCTTCGGCGGCTGGCGGATCTCGCACACGCTCGGGTCGCGGCTGGTGCGGATCGATCCCCTGCACGGCGCCACCGCGCAGGGCGTCAGCTCGGCCATGCTGTTCGTCGGGGCCATCGGGCTGCACATGCCGCTCTCCAGCACACACACCATGACGGCGGCCATCCTGGGCGCCGGGTCCACGCAGCGGATGCATGCGGTGCGCTGGCGGGTGGCCAGCCGCGTGCTCGCCACCTGGGTGCTGACCCTGCTGGCAACCTCGCTCGTCGGGGCCATCCTGCTGCTGGCCCTGGATCCGATGCTCTAGCCGGGCCGCCGGCCTTCCCTGGCGCCTGTTAACAGCGACGGCGGCGCCTCCCGCCGCGGGGGCGGTTTCTAGGGATCGTTGCAACACCGTTGGCGGCTATGCAGGCAAGAGTAGGTCACGCAGGCGCTCGGCTGGGGTTTCCCAGTCGAGCGTTTTGCGTGGCCGGCCGTTGAGTTCCTGGGCGACGTGCTCGAGGTCTTCCGGGCCGTAGACCGAGAGGTCGGTGCCTTTGGGGAAGTACTGGCGCAAAAGCCCGTTGGTGTTCTCGTTGGTCCCGCGCTGCCAAGGGCTGGCAGGGTCGCAGAAGTAGACATCCATGTCGGTGGCGAGGCTGAAGGACTTGTGGGCGGCCATTTCTGCTCCCTGGTCCCAGGTCAGTGATCCGCGCAGATGCTCCGGGAGGGTTTGCACGGTCGCGATCAGCCCGTCGCGGACGGTTTCGGCGGTGTGGTCGTCGGGCAGATGGACGAGCATCACGTACCGGGTGGTCCGCTCGACCAGTGTGGCAATCGCGGTCTTGTTCTGGGTTCCCGTGATCAGGTCTCCTTCCCAGTGGCCGGGCACCGCCCGGTCCTCGATTTCGGGTGGGCGTTCGGAGATCATGACCATCGGATCTACAAATCGGGAAGTGCGTTGTTCTGCCGCCTTGCGGGGTTTGCGCCGTGTCCGGCCGGTGCGGAGCGCGGCGGTGACTTCGCGTTTGAGCCCGCCCCGGGCCTGGACGTAAATGGCCTGATAAATCGTCTCGTGGCTCACGCGCATCTCCGGGTCGTCGGGGAACTCCTTGACCAGGGTGTTGCTGATCTGTTCCGGTGACCAGCGTATGTCCAGTTTCGCCTTCACATAATCGCGGAGCTCGCCAGTAGCGGCGAGTTTGCTGTCCTTGGGTCGGGGCCGCCGGACTGCGGCGGCACGGTGGGCGCCAAAGGGGCGATAGCTGCCGTCTGGACCAGTGTTGCGGGCGATTTCCCGACAGATTGTCGAGGCCGGACGGCCCAAGACCGCAGCGATCTTTCGCTTGGAGGAGCCGTGCACCAGCATGTCGGATATGGTCTCGCGTTCGGCCAGCGTCAGGAAGCGCCCATCCAAGACCTTCTCCAGCGCGGTAAGACCCGGATGAGCGACAAACGGCAGGGCCGGCCCGGGATGGCCGGGGGCAGCAGGAGCGGTCAGGGTGGTCACACCCTGTTTATAGTCGACCCGTCTACCGTTCGCGTAGATCCGCCCATTCTCGGTCCTGCGCACCCCAAGGTCCCACTCCGCGGCGGTCTTGAAGTGGATTCCCAGCTCACGGGCTGCTTCCCGGCGTGAGTACCCGCGGTTGCGAAGCCGCAGGAAGTCCCCACGCTGAGGCATTTCCGCCCGTTTCCTGGCTATTCCTGCCTTCTTGGTCCACCCGTAGCAGGTGTCACGGTTCAGTCCCAGCAGCGCCGCGGCCTCGGTGACGCTTCCGAGGCTGACCAGTTCCCGGAAGAACTCTTCCTTCAGTTCCTGCGTGTGTGCTTTCCTGCGGGTCTGCCCGTGCTTTCCCGCTGCGGGGACCCCGGTATTCCGTGCCCACGCGTAACAGGTCATCCGGTTAAATCCGAGTGCATTGGCCGCAGCTGTGACACTCCCGAGCCGGTCCAGTTCCCGGAAGAACCCTTCCTTTTCCTGCTGCGTGTACTTTCTCTGTTTTGCGGGCTGCCCGCTTAAAGACGACACGGTCGTTGCAACTCCCAAAGATCAGGATGTTGCAACGACCGCTAGAGGACGCCGGGGAGGCACCGCCGTCGTGCTGCCGCCTTCTTATCCGAAGCGGCCGGAGACGTAGTCTTCCGTGGCCTTCTGGGTGGGGTTGCTGAAGATCGACGGGGTATCGCCGTATTCGATCAGCTTGCCCGGCTTGCCGGTGCCGGCGATGTTGAAGAACGCCGTCTTGTCCGACACGCGCGCCGCCTGCTGCATGTTGTGGGTCACAATCACCACGGTGTACTCCGTCTTGAGTTCCTCGATCAGGTCCTCGATGGCCAGCGTGGAGATGGGGTCCAGCGCCGAGCAGGGCTCGTCCATCAGGATCACCTGCGGGGACACCGCGATGGCGCGGGCGATGCACAGGCGCTGCTGCTGGCCGCCGGAAAGGCCGGAGCCGGGCTTGTTCAGCCGGTCCTTGACCTCGTTCCACAGGTTGGCGCCGGTCAGCGACTTCTCCACCAGAGCGTCCGCGTCCGACTTGGAAATGCGCTTGTCGTTCAGCTTGACTCCGGCCAGCACGTTGTCGCGGATGGACATGGTGGGGAACGGGTTGGGGCGCTGGAAGACCATGCCGATCTGGCTGCGCACGGTCACCGGGTCCACGCCCTGGCCGTAGAGGTTGTCCCCGTCGAGCAGGACTTCGCCCTCCACCCGGGCGCCGGGCAGCACTTCGTGCATCCGGTTGAGCGTGCGCAGGAAGGTGGACTTGCCGCAGCCGGAGGGGCCGATGAAGGCCGTGACGGACCGGGCGTCGATGTTGATGTTGACGTCTTCCACGGCCCGGAAGTTGCCGTAGTAGACGTTCAGGTCCTTGACGTCGATGCGTTTGGACATGGGGGTTCCTTCTCTTTGGTTCTGGCTCAGCGGCCGGTCTTGGGGGCGAAGATGCGGGCGATCAGCCGGGCAATCAGGTTCAGCAGCATCACGAAGATGATCAGGATCAGCGCAGCGGCCCAGGCACGCTGCATGCTGGGGTCCACGTTGGTGGGCGAGGTCGGGTTCATCAGCTGCCGGTAGATGAACGTGGGCAGCGTGGTCATCCAGCCGCCGAACACGTTCCAGTTGATGCTGTTCACGAAGCCCGCGGTGACCAGCAGCGGGGCCGTCTCGCCGATGATGCGGGCGATGGCCAGGGTGACGCCCGAGGCGATGCCGGAGATCGCCGTCGGCACCACCACCTTCAGGATGGTGCGCCACTTGCGCACGCCCAGCGCGTAGGACGCTTCGCGGAGCTCGTTCGGGACGATCTTGAGCATTTCCTCGGTGGAGCGGACCACCACCGGGATCATCAGCACGGAGAGGGCGACGGCGGCCACGAAACCGGTGCGGGTGCTCGGCCCGAAAATCAGTCCGAACAGTGCGGCGGCGAACAGGCCGGCCACGATCGAGGGGATGCCCGTCATCACGTCCACGAAGAAGGTGATGCCGCGCGAGAGCGCTCCGCCCTTGCTGTATTCGACCAGGTAGACCGCGGTGAGCAGCCCGATCGGCACGGAAATGATCGTGGCCCAGAGGGTGATCAGCAAGGTGCCGACGATGCCGTGGTAGGCGCCGCCGAGCACGTCGCCTCCGTTGGCGGTCGTTTCGTTGTCGATCATGCCGGTCATGCCGTTCATCGACGTGAAGACCAGGTTGTAGCTGAGTCCGGCGACGCCGTTCTGCAACACGGTCCAGATCACGGAGATCAGGGGCACGACCGCGATGATGAACGCCGCGAAGACCAGGTTGGTGGCGAAGCGGTCCTTGGCCTTGCGCGCCCCCTCCACCGAGAGCGTGACGATGTAGCCGGCAATCACGAAGATTACGGCCGAGAACAAGGCCCAGGAGACGAGGCCGAAACCGATCAGCGACGAGGCCGCGGCGCCCAGGATGAGCGAGCCGGCGGCGACGGCCCAGATGGCCCAGCCGGGCAGCTGGTTCTTGGTGAGGGTATTGCGCTTGGTCGGGGCGGGGGTTTCAGTGAGCAGTTTGGACATCAGTTGGCTCCCGAGAATTCCTTGTGCCGGCTGATGATCCAGCGGGCGACCATGTTCACGGCCAGGGTAATGACGAACAGGACCAGGCCGGCGGCGATCAGTTCGGACAAGCGCAGCCCGTACGCTTCAGGGAAGTTCAGGGCGATCTCTGCGGCAATCGTCTGGTTGCCCGACTTGATCAGGCTGGCGATGAGCCCGCCGCCGGAGAGCACCATGGCCACGGCCATCGTCTCGCCGAGCGCGCGTCCCAGGCCCAGCATCACCGCGCTGACGATGCCCGGCCGGGCGAAGGGGAAGACGGCCATCTTGATCATTTCCCACCGGGTGGCACCCATGGCCAGGGCCGCTTCCTCGTGGAGCTTGGGCGCCTGCAGGAAGATTTCGCGACTGAGCGAGGTGATGATCGGCAGGATCATCACGGACAGCACGATTCCGGCCGTCAGCATGGTCTTGCCGGTCTGGCTGGCGGGGCCCTCGAAGATGGGGATCCAGCCGGCGTTCTCCGCCAGCCAGGTGTAGGGACCGACGAGCGCGGGGGCCAGCACGGTCATGCCCCAGGCTCCGTAGACCACCGAGGGGATGGCGGCCAGCAGGTCCACCACGTAGCCGAGGCTTTGGGAGAGCCGCCGCGGTGCGTAGTGGGAGATGAAGAGTGCGACTCCCACCCCGACCGGGGTCGCCAGCAGCAGGGCGATCGCCGCGGCGATCAGCGTGCCTATGACGATGGGCCAGATGTAGCCCCAGAAGCCGTTCCCGCCGGAAATGGCGGCCGGGTCTGCCCCGAACGTCGGCAGGGCCTGCCACAGCAGGAACGCCGCCACGCAGAACAGCACGAAGAGGATCAGGCACCCCGCGGCAAGCGCAAGGCCGGAAAAGACCTTGTCGCCGGCGCGGCCCTGGCCGGTCTCGGTCAATGTTTGGGACACTTCATAACCCTTCGGGTTCTGTACTTCGTCTAGCTGTTCTGCCAGTCTTGCGGCTTCGTTCCGTCCGGGCAATTTCGCCCCGGCCGGAACACGGCTGCGCCCCGCGCGTCAAACTGCGACGGCGCGGGGCCAACCGGACTTCGTGTGGGCTACGACTTCACCGAGATGGAGTCGATAGCCGCCTTGGCCTGCTCGCGCAGGGTCTCGGAGATCGGCGCGTTGCCGGCCGAGTCCTGCGCGGCCTGCTGTCCTTCTTCGCTGATCACGTAGTTGCCGAAGGCCTTCACCAGGTCAACGGTGTTCTGATCAGCATATGTCGAGCAGTAGATGTGGTAGGAAACCAGCACGATCGGGTAGGCGCCGGATTCGGTGGTGTCGCGGTCGAGGTCCAGGGACATGTCAACGTCGCCGCGGCCCTCGACCGGGGTGGCAGCCTCAACGGCCTTAGACGCGGCCTCGGGGCTCAGTTCGACGTATTCCTCGCCGACCTTGACCTTCACGGTGCCCAGGTCGCCGACGGCCGAAGCGTCGGCGTAGGTGATGGCCCCGTTGGTCGCGGTGGTGGCGGAAACCACACCGGAGGTGCCCTGGGCGTTCTCTGCTTGGAGCTTGGCGGGCCATTCGCCGGAGACTTCGTCGGTCCAGACGTCGCCGGCGGCGGCAGCCAGGTACTCCACGAAGTTCTCGGTGGTGCCGGACTCGTCGGAGCGGTGGACCACGGTGATGGGGGTGTCGGGCAGTTCCACGCCCTCGTTCTGCGAAGCGATGGCTTCGTCGTTCCACTTGGCGATTTCGCCGCGGAAGACCTTGGCGATGGTCTCGGCGTCCATGTTGATGGAGTCCACGCCTTCGAGGTTGAAGGCCACGGCGATCGGGGAGACGTAGCCGGGGATGTGCATGGCGCCGTCGGGGCCGCAGACCTCCTTGGCCTGCTCCCATTCTTCCTCGTCCATGTAGGCGTCCGAGCCGGCGAACTGCACGCCGCCGGCCAGGAAGGCGTCGCGTCCGGCACCCGAGCCGTCCGGCGAGTACTGCACGCTGGCGTCGGGGTTCTGCGCGCCGAAGCCGGCAATCCAGGCCTGCATGGCGGAATCCTGCGAGGAAGCGCCCGCGCCGGAGAGCGTGCCCGAAACCGTTGCTGCGGTCTCGGTGCTGCCGGCGGCGGCCTGGCTGCCGGTGGCATTGTCGGAGCCACAGGCCGTCAGCGCCAGCGCTGCAACGGAGAGGACGGCGGCCGCGCGGCCGATGCGAAGTGCCTTCACGTGTATGGTCCCTTTCAGGGTGAGAACGGATCAGGACGACCGGACGTATTTTCGCCCTGGCGTCGTGCTCCCTCGAGGCTATGGGCGCCACGTAAAGAATGTGCACGGCCAAAGTGAACGCAAGGTGAACAACACCGGACGGTTCGCTAACCGACGGCGTGCAGGCCTTGCCTTTGTGAGCGCACTCATACTAGGGGCGGGGGCCAAGGCGTCCGCGGGCCGGCCCGGGCGGGGTCTTGCAGGCCGGGCGGTGCCGCGCGGGCCCCGCCTAGACTGGGAGCATGAGCGCAGGCACCCCGTTGGCACAGGCCCGGTCGTTCCTGCGCAAACGCGGACGCGCCGGCTTCAGCCGCAGCAAGTCCTCGGTCATGCCGGCGGTGCGGATCACCTTCTGCGCCGTTGCCGCTTACGTCGTGGCCGAGCAAGTCCTGGGCCACGAAGGCCCGCTGTTCGCCGCCACCTCGTCCATCATTGCGCTCGGTTTCTCCACCGGACCCCGGGCGCGCAAAGTGCTCGAAGTCGCCATCGGCTGCACGCTGGGCATCGCGGTGGGCGATCTGTTGCTGCACTTCCTCGGGCCGGGCATCTGGCAGGCGGCCCTCGTGCTGCTGGTTTCCATCCTTCTGGCCCGGTTCCTGGACAGCGGCACCATCTTCACCACGCAGATGGCGCTGCAGTCGGTGCTGGTGGTGCTGCTGCCCGCCCCGGACGGGGGGCCGTTTACCCGCAGCCTCGATGCCGTCATCGGCGGGTCCTTCGCGATGCTCGTGACCATGTTGATCCCCGGCGACCCTCGCTCCGAACCGCGTTCCAAGCTGCAGAAGCTCCTGGATGAGCTCGCCTCGGTGCTGCGCGAGTGTTCCGTCGCCCTCGCCCACAGCGACTCCACCAAGGCCTGGCACGCCCTGGTCCGGGCTCGGGGCAGCCAAAACCTGATCGACGACGTCCGCGGCAGCTTCAGCTCGGCCCGGGAAGTGGCCCGGATTTCCCCGGTGCACCGGCGCCACCGGGACGAAGTGGGGGACCTGCAGGATGCTGCGGAGATGGCGGATTTGGCCATGCGCAACAGCCGGGTCTTCTCCCGGCGCCTCACCTCCGTGATCAACCATGCGGCGATGTCCGACGAGGCGATCGCGCGCTTCGCCGAGGTGCTCCAAGAGACCGCCGACGCCGTCGAGATCCTCGCTGCCGGGCTTTCCGACCGGGACCCGGGCGCCCGCGAACGCCGGCTTTCCGGCGCGCGCAACGATTTGGCGGAGATTGCCACGCGCCTGCACCCCAAGACCCTCGGCGTCGTCACCCTGGAGGGCGAGGGACTGATCCTGGTCTTCCGCCCGCTCATGGTCGACCTGCTCAAGGCCGCCGGGCTCAGCCAGGACGACGCCACGTCCTACCTGCCCAGGCTCTGATTGTCCGCCGCCCCGGTTACTGTGGGTCCATGAGCACCAAGACCCGTTCCAAGGCCCCCGCCTACCGCTGCGCCGAGTGCGGCTGGAGCACGGCTAAATGGGTGGGCCGGTGCGGCGAGTGCCAGGCGTGGGGCACCGTGGAAGAGGCCACCCAGGTGGTGGCCCGCACCACGGCCGCCGCCGCCGTCTCGCGGCCCGCGGAACGGATCGCCGACGTCGATGCCACCAATGCGGCCTTCCGGGCCACCGGCGTGGGTGAACTCGACCGGGTGCTCGGCGGCGGCCTGGTTCCGGGTGCGGTCATCCTGCTGGCCGGCGAGCCGGGCATCGGAAAGTCCACCTTGCTGCTGGATGTTGCCGCGCGGGTGGCCCGGCTGGACCGCGACGTGCTCTACGTCACCGGCGAAGAGTCGGCGGCCCAGGTGAAGTTGCGGGCCGAACGGATTTCCGCGGTGGCGGACAACCTGTACCTGACCGCCGAGACAGACCTCGGCATAGCGCTGGGGCACGTGGAGCAACTGGAGCCGGCGCTGCTGATCGTGGACTCGGTCCAGACGCTCAGCAGCAGCGCGGTGGAGGGCGCCGCCGGCGGCGTGACGCAGGTGCGCGAGGTCGCGGCCTCGTTGATCAACGCCGCCAAGCGCAAGGGCATGACCACCATCCTGGTGGGGCACGTGACCAAGGACGGCTCGATCGCCGGGCCGCGGCTGCTGGAGCATCTCGTGGACGTGGTCTGCCAGTTCGACGGCGACCGGCACTCGCGCCTGCGGCTGGTCCGTGCGGTCAAGAACCGCTACGGCCCGACCGACGAGGTGGGTTGCTTCGACCTGACCGAGGCCGGCATCGAAGGGCTGACGGACCCGAGCGGCCTGTTCGTGTCCCGGACCAAGGACCCGGTCTCCGGCACCTGCATCACCGTGACGCTGGAGGGCCGGCGGCCGCTGGTGGCCGAGGTGCAGGCGTTGCTGGCCGAGACCTCCAATGCCCAGCCGCGGCGCGCAACCAGCGGGCTGGATTCTTCCCGGGTGGCCATGATGATGGCCGTGCTGCAGCGCCGCGCCTCCATGTCGCTGCACAAGGACGACAGCTACGTGGCGACGGTGGGTGGGGTCCGGCTCAGCGAACCCGCCACGGACCTGGCCACCGTGCTGGCCATCGCCTCGGCCAAGACCAACCAGCCGCTCCCGGCCCAGCTGATCGCCTTCGGCGAGGTCGGCCTGGCCGGCGAAGTGCGGCCGGTGCCGGGAATCCTGCGGCGGATCCAGGAGGCCGAACGGCTCGGATTCACGCACGCGATCGTGCCGGCGTCCCCCGACGGGGCAGGCCAGGTGCCGGCCGGCTTCACGGTCAAGGAAGTACATACCGTCTCCGAAGCGCTGTCCGCGCTGTTCCGCTGAGCGCCGGGAGCGGATTAGCCGAGGTCCGGCCTTATCATGGACCCTGGGGCTGTCAGGACGGCGGCCTCGTCCCCATGCCCGCCGGCCCTAAGGAAACTCCCCCATGGTCAAGAGCCCCGAGGACGCCCTCAAGGCGACCCTGGCCCGTGTAGCTCCGGGAACCCAGCTGCGCGACGGGTTGGAACGGATTCTCCGCGGGCGCACCGGCGCGCTCATCGTGCTCGGCTACGACCAGCAGGTGGAAAAGATCAGCAGCGGCGGCTTCGACATCGGGATCGACTTCTCCCCCACCCGGCTGCGCGAACTGGCGAAGATGGACGGGGCGATCGTCTGCGACAAGGACGCGGCGAACATCCTCAAGGCCGCCGTGCAGCTGGTCCCCGACCCGTCGATTCCCACGCAGGAGTCGGGCACCCGCCACCGCACCGCCGAACGGGTCGCCATCCAGACCGGACTGCCGGTCATCTCGGTCAGCCAGTCCATGCAGATCATCGCCTTGTATGTAGAAGGCATCCGGCACGTGCTGGAGGGCTCGGAGCCGGTGCTCGCCCGCGCCAACCAGGCGCTGGCCACGTTGGAGCGGTACCGCGCCCGGTTGGACCAGGTCACGAGCTCCTTGTCCGCGCTGGAGATCGAAGCCATGGTCACCGTGCGGGACGTGGCGGTCACCCTGCAGCGGCAGGAAATGGTCCGCCGCATCTCCGACGAGATCTCCCAGTACGTGCTGGAGCTCGGCGTGGACGGGCGCCTGCTCTCCCTGCAGCTGGATGAACTGACCTCAGGACTGGGCCCGGACAGCGAAATGATCCTGCGCGACTACGCGGACATCAAGGGCGGCATCGACGTCGACGCCGCCCTGCACACGCTGCGCGGTTTCACCTCGAACGACCTGATCGACCTGGGCCGAGTCGCCAGCGTGATCGGCATCCAGGTGGGGCAGGACTCCCTCGACGCCGTGGTCCAGCCGCGCGGCTACCGGCTGCTGGCCGCAGTCAAGTCCGTGCCGCGGGCGGTGGCGGACCGGCTGGTCGACCACTTCGGCGGACTGCAGTCGCTGATGGCGGCCAATATCGACGACCTGATGGCGGTGGACGGCATCGGCGAACAGCGGGCCCGCGTGATCCGCGAGGGCCTGTCCCGCATCGCCGAAACCAGCCTGCTGGACCGGTTCCTCTGATCCCTTCGGGCGTGCGCTAGCGCAGTTCGAACACGGTCTTGTCGCTGCTTTTCTTGTCCAGCTTGGTGACCAGGACGTAGGTGCCCGGCTGCGGGTTGGCTTCCACCGCGGTGCAGCCCGGTGCGGTGCGGTTCCGTTCCCAGACGAAACGAGCCTGCTCGGCCTTGCCCGGCTCGAGGGTCATCATCAACGGCTCGGGATCCACCTGGCAGTCCTTGGAGGAAAAGATCCGGTCTTCGCCGCTGGTGACCAGGAATTCCATGGCGTCGGTGCCGACGTTGACTTCGCACGGCCCCTTGCCCTCGTTGGCCACCTCCAGGATCAGGGTGGGGTTCTCCCCGCTCCCGTATGCCGGGGCGTCCGTTTCCGCCCGGACGACGATGTCCCGGTCCTCGCAGTCTGACGGCCCCGCGGATGCCGGGCTGGCGGACGCGGGGCTGGAGGCCGCCGGTTCCGGCGCCTGTGCCGCTGCTTCGGGTTCTCCCCGGCCCAGCAGGCCGGCGACCCACCATCCGGCGGCTACCAGGGCGGCCAGCAGCAGCACGGCCAGGGCCAGCACCACCAAACGGCGGCGGCGGTAGACGGCAGGGCTGGGCCGCCGGACGGGAACCTGCCCGCGGGTGCCGGATGTGCCGTTGCCTGCCATGCCTTAAGGCTAAGGACAGCGGCGGCCCGTGCCGTTACCACCACGCCGGGCAGTACAGTATTGGTTGGTCACATCGTAGGAGTTCCATGCCCCGCCCCGCCGCCGCACCGGCGCCTTCCACCGAACCGGCTGAAGCCGAACTGCTGCATTCGCGTATCCGGACCTGGTTCGCGGCCAGCGCGCGGGACCTGCCCTGGCGCCGCGCGGACTGCAGCCCCTGGGGCATCCTCGTCAGCGAATTCATGCTGCAGCAGACCCCGGTGGTCCGGGTGCTGCCTGTCTGGGAGCAGTGGATGCGGCGCTGGCCGCGCCCGGCCGACCTCGCCGCCGATCCGGCCGGGGAAGCGGTCC
>NZ_JBNHGL010000014.1:0-34340 GCF_059091245.1 Arthrobacter sp. Y3225116 | reverse complement strand
GTGGCGGCGGTGACGGCGATGGCCCACGACGAGGGCTTCGACCGGATCACGCACCAGGTCCTGTACTACCCGTCGCTGGACTTGGACTTCGACGAGGTCCGCTACGCCTCGCTGTGGGAGAACGCCACCGGCTACGGCCTGGAGACCCCGGCGCTGAAGCCGTGGAACTCCTTCTACCTCGAGAGCGGCGCGGACCCGGCCGACCCGCTGGTCTCCCCGATCAAGCGCGAGGACCTCACCGGCCTGCCGAAGGCCCTGATCATCACCGCCGAGTACGATCCCCTGCGCGACGAGGGCGAACTCTACGGCCGGCGCCTGAAGGAGGCCGGCGTGGACACCACCGTCAGCCGCTACGCGGGCGCCAACCACGGCTTCGTCCAGAACTTCTTCTGGATCCCGGACATGTACCGGGCCTACCAGGAAACGGGCGAGTTCCTCAACCGGGGCTGACCCCACCCACCCCGAACGCATCGGCGGCGCGCACCCACAGGTGCGCGCCGCCGTCGTCGTTTGGGGCTGGGACCGGTCAGGCGGTCTTGCCGTACAGCTTGCGGTAGCCGTGCAGCGTCGTGAAGAACGGGGAAGGCTCCAGCGTCGGATCCCCGGTATAGCCGAGTTCCTCGGCCACCGAGGCGAACGGCGAATAGGGCGAGTCGGTCTCCCGCAGGCCGCCCTCCACCGAGCGGCGCGCGGCGGCCCGGACCCGGGCCTCGATGTCCAGGCTCTCCTGCAGGGCCTGCCGGGCCGTGCCGCCGTCCATCCCGATGTCGAAGGGCACGCCCTCGGTGTTGCGGTAGGGGTGGCCAAGGTACAGGCGCTGGGGACGGATCTCGTCGCGCAGGTAGCGGAGGCTGGCCCGGTAGGCATCCGGGTCCTCGTAGCCCGGGAAGTGGTTGGCGGCACCGTGGACCTGGACGGAGTCGCCGACAAACACCGCGTCCTGCCCGTCCACCACGTAGGCCACGGAGCCGGCGGTGTGGCCGGGGATGTGGTGCACGGAGACCGTGACGTCCCCGCCAAGGCTGAGGGTTTCGCCGCCCTCCAGGAGCATGTCCGGTTCCATCTCGCCCGAGATGGCATGCCCGGCTGCCTTCGTCTGCTCCCCGACGGCGTTCGGGTTGTCCAGGTACTGCCGGCGGACGTCGAGGTAGTTCTGCACGTGCGCCTGCCGGGAGCGCAGCAACGGGGCGTCCGCCCGGTGGATGACGACCTTTGCCTTCCGGCCGGTGAGCTCCCAGAGGGCGTGGGCACCGCCGAGGTGGTCGATGTGGCCGTGCGTCAGCAGGATCCACTTGACGTCCTCGATGCGCCGGCCCAGCTTCTCCAGCTCCGGCACCATACCCTCGGCCGGTGACGTGGTGATGCCCGTGTCGACGATGGCCGGCTCGGGCGCGTCGATGAAGAAGCTGTAGAGACCGAAGCGGCCCCAGGGCGAGACCAGCGGATGGATGGTCACTTCTTGCGTCATTGTTCTCTCCTCAGCTCCGGGACCCGTTCACGGTCCTGATGGTACGGCTCGACAGGGCACACCCCTGCCCTCGCGCGGCCTTTCGGCCCCGCGGCCCGGACCTGGGGTCACCATCGTTTGCACGCACTTTATTATAATAATATAATCGAGCCACGCTCTGGAGAGCACGCCTGCCAGCGGGACACCTGGCACTCGAACGTCTACAAGGAAGTGCACACTCATGACTGATTTCACGACGTGGAATGCCGGTGGGGAGACGATCAAGATCCGCAAGGACCTGCGGATCCCGATGCGCGACGGCGTCGAGCTCGCCGCGGACACCTACCAGGGCCTTGAGGACAAGCCCCGGCCGGCACTGGTGGCCCTGAGCCCGTACGGCAAGGAGCTGCAGGCGCTGGCGCTGACCACTCCCCCGCAGCGGCGTCCGAGCCCGATGTGGGACGGGTGCATCGAGGCCGGCGACATCGCCCGCATCGTCAAGGAGGACTACGTCCACGTCATCGGCGACCTGCGGGGGTCCGGCGACTCCGGCGGCGAGCACATCGGCAACTACAACGCCGGCGGCGTATCGCTGGGCCAGGATGCGTACGACTTCATCGAATGGGTTGCCGAACAGCCGTGGTGCGACGGCAACGTCGGCATGGTCGGCATCTCCTACTTCGGCTCCATGCAGGTGCTGGCCGCGGCCGAACGCCCGCCCCACCTGAAGGCGATTTTCGTCAGCGGCGGCCACTACGACTTTTACGAAACCACCTACCACGGCGGCATCATGTGGTTCATGCCCCGCGCCGCCCGCGAAGGCCGCGGCGGAGACTCCGGCTGGGCCTTCACCAACGGCGTCAAGTCCCGCATGATCGAAAAGTACCCGCCCGAGGAGCTCAAGAAGCTGGTCGCCAAGCGCCTCGAGGACCCGGACGTCGCCGCGTGGCCGAACCTGGTCCACGTGCTGCATTACCCCAAGAACCACGAAGCCTGGTTCGACATTGTCATGAACGAGCTGGACGGCGAGTGGTACGAGGAGCGCAACCCGATCACGCTCGCCCCGAACATCGACATCCCGGTCTGGCTCCAAATCGACCAGGGCCGCGGCTGGACCATGGACGGCACCATCGAGCTGTACAACTCGCTCAAGGGACCCAAGAAGCTGACCATCGGCCCCTACCCGCCCATGCGGTCGCGCCCCTTCATCGAGGAGCACGACAAGATGTTCCGCTGGTACGACTACTGGATCAAGGGCATCGACAACGGCGTGATGGACGAGCCGGCCGTGAGCGTTTTCGTGGAAGGTTCCCGCGAGACCGTCGAGGCGGACCAGTGGCCGCCGAAGGAGATCGAGTACAAATCCCTCTACCTGCGTCCGCGCCACAAGCTGTCGGCCGAGCCGGAGCTGATGGGCGTCGAGTACGCGGCCCCGGACGGCTTCTACCAGGCGCCGCTGACGGTGACCGACAAGGTGGAAATCATCAGCTGGAGCACCGGGCCGTTCGAAGAGGACACGGAGATGATCGGCACCGGCGCCGCGCACATCTTCGCCGAGATCGACCAGCCGGACTCGAACTTCATCCTGCGCCTGTGGGACTACGCCCCGAACGGCAAGCGACAGCTGATCACCACCGGGTACCTCAAGGCCTCGCACCGCGAGCTCGACGAGGAGCGCACCAGCGAGGGCAACCCGATCCACCCGCACACCCGTGCCGTGCCGGTGGAGCCGGGGAAGATCGAGGAGTACGTCCTGCGCCTCTATCCGTTCGCGAACACCTTCAAGCCGGGACACCGGCTGGTGGCCGAACTTTCCAACGGCGAGCCGCTGGCCGACGAGCACAACGCACTGCTGCCGCCAGACGCCTTCCACCTCCCGGTGGGACGCCCCGCCACGCACAAGATCTACCGCGACGCCGCGCACCGGTCCCGACTGGTCCTGCCCTTCACCGCCCGCACGGCGGAGGATGAGGCGAACTGACGCGACGGCAGCCCCGACTGCCGGCCGGCCGCCCTCGAGGTGCACCTAGGACCTCACCCCGGCCGTGGTGATCAGCGATCCTGAACGTCACGGCCGGAGGTGCCCGGCGCACCTCTTATCCTTGGGTAATGGAAACAACCGAGCGCGGCAAGGCGCGGAAAGCCGTCGAGGACAACCGCGATCTGGCGGTGGCCTTGATCGACATCTCCTCCGATGTCCGCCGAAAATCCCACGAGAATTCCGGCGTCCCCTTGCTGCCCAACGGCATGGTGGACATCATGCGGGTCATCGAAGCGCACCCCGGCATAACCGTGGCCGAGGTCGCCTCCAGGCTCGACCGCCAGTTCAGCAACGTGAGCACCCAGCTGCGCGAACTGGTGGCCCGCGGGCTCGTGACGCGGAGACGCGACGAGGCGGACAAGCGCTACGTGACGCTGCACCCCACCGACGAGTCCCAGCGGATCAGGATCATGCTGGAAACCGCGTGGGCGGAAACCCTCGGGACGGCGGCAGCCAGGCTGCACCCCGGGGAACGGGAGCAGATCGCCGCGAGCCTGCCCGCCCTCCAGCGCCTGGCGGCACTGATCAACGAGCCGGACCAGCGCTGAACCGTCGGGCAGGCTTTAATTTTTCGTTATACTTATACTTTTGTAAGTATTAGCGGTGCCCTTCTGCCCGCGCCCCCCAACCAGAAAAGGTGTCCATGAAAGACGTCCTAGAGGAGAAAATTCCACCCGGAGAGGTGGAGGCGGCAGAGGCCGTGGAGCCCGAGAGGATCTCGCCCAAGCGCATCGCCGCCGTGATCACCGCCTTGGTGCTGTCAGCGCTGATCATGATCCTCAACGAGACCGTGCTGACCGTCGCCCTGCCCGACCTGATGGCGGACCTGGGCGTCCAGGCCACAACGGCGCAGTGGCTGACCACGGGCTTCATGCTCACGATGGCCGTTGTCATTCCGACCACCGGCTTCATGCTTCAGCGGTTTACCACGAAGAGCCTCTTCGTCAGTGCCATGCTGCTCTTCATCGTCGGCACGGCGCTGGCGACCATCGCCCCGACGTTCGCGGTGCTGCTCATCGCGCGCATCGTCCAAGCGTCCGGCACGGCCATCATTCTGCCGCTGCTGATGACCACCACGCTCACCTCCGTGCCGGTCCGGCACCGCGGCACCGTCATGGGCCTTAACTCCGTGGTCATCTCCGTGGCTCCGGCCATCGGCCCCACCCTCTCCGGCGCCGTCATCAACTCCTTGACGTGGCGCTGGGTCTTCGGCCTGATGGTCCCGGTGGCCATCATCGTCTTCCTCTTCGGCGTCATTGCCATCAAGACCGGCAAGGAGACGCGCAAGGCTCCGCTGGATGTCCTCTCGGTCATCCTCTCCGCCTTCGCCTTCGGCGGCATCGTCTATGCGCTGTCCTCGATCGCCGACCTGATGGAAGGCTCCTGGGCCCCGGTCGTGGCACTGGTTGTCGGCGCCGTCGCGCTGGTCCTTTTCATTCAGCGCCAGCGTGCCCTGCGCAAGACCGAGTCCGACTTGCTGGACCTCCGTCCGTTCAAGGTGCACAACTTCCGCATCTCGGTCATCATCGTGATGATCGCCATGGCCACCATGCTGGGCACGGTCATGGTGATGCCGATCTTCATGCAGAACGGCATGGGACTGAGCACGTTGACCATCGGCCTGGCCCTCCTGCCCGGCGGCCTGATCCAAGGCATCGTGTCCCCGATCGTGGGCCGCATCTACGACAAGGTGGGCCCCCGGCCCATCGTCATTCCCGGCGCCTTCCTGCTGGCCGGCGGGCAGTGGCTGCTGGGCAGCGTCCACATTGATACCCCGGTGACGACGATCGTCATCTTCCATACTGTGTTCTGCGTCGGCATGGCCATGCTGATGACGCCGCTGATGACCGTGGCCCTGGGCGCCCTGCCGCGTGCGCAGTACGGCCACGGCAGCGCGATCATGAATACCCTGCAGCAGTTGGCCGGCGCCGCGGGTACAGCGGTTCTCATTGCCGCCATGACCATCGGTACGGCGGCGGCAGCCGCCAGCGGCATCGCGGCGAACGTCGCCCTGGTCGACGGCGTCCGGGTCGCCTTCACGGTCGGCGGCATCCTCGGCCTCGTGGCCGTCGTGTGCGCACCGTTCGTTCGGCGCCTGCAGGAGAACGCCGACCACTAGGGCCCGATTGCCCCGCCCGCACGCTCACAGGAAGCCGGCCACCCCCACGGGATGGCCGGCTTCCTCCGTCTCGGTCGCGCGCCCCGCTGCGGGATGCTACGCGGCCGTATGCGGTGCCGCTGCTTCCGGTTCGGTTTCCTTGACGCCGTGCAACCCAAAGAAGCTGAGCAATGCCGCGGCCAGGGCCGCGATGGCAACCACCAGGAAGGCCTGCGTGAATCCGCTGCCCAGGGCCTCGAGCGCGAACTGGCTGCCGCCCGATCCGGGAACACCCTCGGGGATGCTGTTGAGCGCGATCGGGCCGCCCGCTTCCGCAATGCCCATCGCCGGACCCAGCTGGTCCGGAGCCAAACCGGAGGTCTGCAGGGAGGTCATGAGCTTTTCGCCGGCGGTGGAGAGGGCAATGGCGCCCACCAGCACCGGTCCGAGCGCAAACCCGAGGTCGCGCAGCAAGTTGGTGGTGGCGCTGGCCATGCCGGTCATCTCACGCGGCACCGAGTTCACGGCGATGGCGGTCATCGGGCTCAGCGTGAAGGCGAAACCGAGTCCGACCAGCAGGGACGGCAGGATGAAAGCGGTCACGTCGCGGCTGGTGACATCGGCAGTGGAGTTGATCAGTGCGCCGGCAGCCATGGCCAGGAATCCGAACGTCATCAGCCAGCGGGATGAGACGCGGGCCTGCAGCCGGGACAGCACGGGGATCAACACGAAGGCGGGCCCCTGCAGCAGCAGGAACAGCAGGCCGAGGTACAGCGGGTTCTGGTGCTGGACCGGACCCAGCCACATGCTCGTGGAGAAGCAGGCGCCCAGGAAAGCGAACATGCCGACCACGGCCACGATCGACGCGATGGCGAACTGGCGGTTCAAAAACAGCCTCAGCTCCAGCAGCGGGGACTCGACGCGCAGTTCGATGGCCACAAAGACCGCCAGCAGCACCGCACCGGAGGCGAGGGCGGTTACCACGTGGGTGCTGGTCCAGCCGTCTTCGGGACCCTGTACCAGCCCGAAGAGCACCAGGATCAGGCCCAGTGCGAAGGTGATTTGGCCCCAGACATCCATCCGGCGCTCCCGGGCCACCTTGGCCTCGGCGGAGCGCAGGGCGGTCAGCAGCAGTGCGGCGAGGGCCGCCAACACCACCACCGCATAGGCCCCGCGCCACCAGCCGAAGCCGGCAAACACGCCGCCGAGCAAGGGCGACAGGGCGGAACCGGCCGAAAGGAAGCCCGCCCAGATGGCGATGCCGCGCACGCGCTCCTGCATGGAGCGCGCCACAGAAGCAACCAACGCCAACGATGCGGGGAAAATCGCACCAGCTCCGAGGCCGTTGATGGCGGAGCCGATCCACATGGCCTGGACCGTCGGGGAGATGGCACAGACCAGCGAGCCGATCATGACCAGCACGGCGCCGCCCACGACCAGCTTGCGGTGGCCGTACCTGTCGCCGAGCACGCCGAAGGTCAGCTCGAAAACCACCACCGGAATCATGAACGCGGCGGTGATCCAGGTCAGCTGGGAACCGAACGTGTTGAAGGTGACCTGGAATTCGCCATTGAGGGCGCCGGGCAGCGCGTTGGCGATCTGCGCCACCATGACGGCCAACGACGCGGCGACCAAGGTGCCCCTGGTGCGCGCGGGCGTGACTTCCACGGGCGGGGCCTGGCGCGGCGGGTAGGACTGCGGCGATGGCGTGTGGGTCCCCTGGTCCTGGCTCATATGAACTTCCTTGTCATGGTGTGAGCGGTGTGGTGAACGGGTGGTGCTCGGACGGAACCGACCGGGGCATGGCGGCCGCATTCGTCCGCACTCGCTGAAACCGGTTGGTCGACGAGACCCTGCCGCACCGCCCTGTGCTGTCCGCGGCATCCTGTGATGCAGGCGACAGGCCCATCGTGATGGGGCTAACAGTAGTGATTCGAAATACACAGTGTCAAGTGAAGATTCAAGATGTCATTTCAAAGGCCTCCGAGCCACGAACCGCGGGCGGTAGTGCTGCAGCGGTGCGGGGAAATCCGGAGGGGAGCCCCGGGTGGTCCGGAGGAGCCGCGGCCACCGGCTATTCTGTGTGGCATGGCAACACTCCGCGAGGCTCAGAAACAGCAGACCAGGCAACTTCTTTTAGACACCGGCCTGGACCTCTTTGAATCCAAGGGCTACGCGGCCACCACGATCGATGACATTGCCGCCCGTGCCGGCACTACGAGGACGACCTTTTACCTGCACTTCGCGTCGAAGGCGCAGCTGATGGGCGACGTCGTGAAGACGGTTGACTCCATTCTCACCAGCGTGGACGACCCGGCCCTGGCCACCGTGGTGGAACTGGGTACCCGCGACCTGATCCGCGCCTGGATCAGCCGGAAATTCGACCAATGGGAAGCAACCCGACCCTATCTGCATGCCGTCTATCAGGCGGCCCCGGTCGAGCCCGAGGTCGCAAAGGTCATGGAGGACTGGTTCCGCGATGTGGCGGCGGACATGACGTCGGGGCTGGATCGGTCGGGGCGGTTCGACCCGGCCAGCCGCCAGGTCCGCTGCGTCCTCGCCTTCGGCCAGCTGGAATACCTCTCGCAGCGGTGGATCCGCACGGGCTGGATCATGGACCGCGAGATGTGCCTGGAAACCTTGACGGATTCCTGGTGCCACCTGCTCTCGGAGGGGTAAGACTGAGGCAGGATCACCCTTCGCGCGCGCCCGCCAGCAATTCGGCCAGCGCGCCGCGGCCCAGCACGGGCTGGCGGTACTCATCGCTGAGGATCTGCAGCATGGAACCGGCATAGTCCTCATTGGTCGAGGCGATCATGTCCTTGGCGAAGACCACCCGGAAGTTGTGGGCGAACGCATCGGCCGCCGTCTGCGCCACGCAGTTGTGGGTCGCCACGCCTGCCAGGACCAGCCGTTCCACCCCGGCGTCCCGCAGCCGCTCGGCCAGGCCCGTACCAAAAAACGCGCTGTCGCGTGTCTTGACGACGCGCTCGAGGCCCTCTGTTTGCAGCCCGGGCAGGAATTCTGCCTGCTCGGTCCCCTCGAACAGGAATCCCTGGTCATTGTCGAGCATGCTGAGGGTCCAGGTTGAACGGTCCCTGCGGTGTTGCGTGTAGACAAGCAGCACCGGCACCTGGGCCGCCGTCGCGGTCCTGATCAACAGATTGGCTGACTCCACCACGGCTTCCTGCCGCTTGGCCAAGGCAGGGTCCTCGAAGTACGCGTTCTGCAAGTCGATCATCAGCACCGCAGTTTTCATGCCCTCCGCCTTCCGCCGGTCGTCCTCGCTTCCATCCTGTCAGGTGCACCCGCAGTTTGGGTCTTGACGCGCCAGCAGGGACAGGGTGTGGTGTGTACTACCATCCGGCCGAAAGGACAGCGTCATGCATTCACTCTGGCTCGATACCGCCCAAGAGATTCCGGTTGACACGTACTCCGGCCAGACCGGGTTCGACTCCGTCGTCGCCGGAGCCGGGCTGACCGGCCTCACCACTGCTGTCCTGCTCGCGCGGGCCGGGCAGCGGGTTGCCGTGGCGGAGGCCCGGTCGGTCGGGGCCGCCACTACCGGCAACACGACCGCCAAGGTATCCCTGCTGCAGGGCAGCCAGCTGTCGCGCATCGCGAACCATCACGATTCCGGCACCGGCGCGGCCTATGTTGCCGCCCAGCGTGAAGCCCAGGCGTGGATCCTGCGGTACTGCGACGAACACCGGGTGGAATACGACCGGCGCGACGCCTTCACCTACGCCACCACCCCCCAGGGCGCCGAGGATCTGGCGGCAGAGCAGCGCGCCAGCGAATCCGCCGGCCTGCCGGTCGAAAAAGTCTCCGGTGCTGGCGAGCTGCCGTTCGAGGTCACCGGGATGCTGCGGCTGGCCGACCAGGCCCAGATCCATCCGATGCACCTCCTGGCGGCGCTGGTTGCAGAACTGCGCAGCCGCGGAGGCCTGGTCTTCGAGGGCATGCGGGTCACGGGCATCGGCCGCGCGGACGACGGCGGTGCCGGGGCGGGGCCGCGAAACATCACCGTGCGCACGGGGCTGGGCGACCTTA
Source organism: Arthrobacter sp. Y3225116 (assembly GCF_059091245.1). Classification (NCBI taxonomy): domain Bacteria; kingdom Bacillati; phylum Actinomycetota; class Actinomycetes; order Micrococcales; family Micrococcaceae; genus Arthrobacter; species Arthrobacter sp. Y3225116. The sequence continues at coordinate 24,701 of NZ_JBNHGL010000014.1, read as the reverse complement.
AGACCGGCATCCTGGTGCTGGCTACCGGCACGCCCATGCTTAACCGCGGCGGACATTTCAGCGTGCTCAAGCCCATGCGTTCCTACGCCGCCGCCCTGACGGTGCCCGGGCGCATCCCGTCCGGGATGTACCTGTCCATCGACGGGCCGACCCGCTCGCTGCGGACCGCGCGCCACGGCGACCGGGAGGTCTTGCTGGCCGGCGGCAACGGCCACGTCGTCGGCCGCCACGGCCATACCCGGGGCCTGGTCGATGACCTGATCCGTTGGACCCAACAGCACTTCCCGGGTGCCCAGCCCACGCATACCTGGTCGGCGCAGGACTATGAACCGGCCGGTGCGGTGCCGTACGTGGGTCCGATCCTGCCCGCAGAAAAGCGCATCATGGTGGCCACCGGATTCAACAAGTGGGGCATGACCAACGGGGTGGCGGCGGCACTGGCGCTGTCGGCCTCGATCCTGGGCGGCGACAATCATTGGGCCAAGGATCTCTATAAGTCACGCATCTCCGGGCGGGACGCGGCCAGCACCGCCGGCACCAATTTGTCCGTCGGGTTGGAATTGCTGTCCGGATGGCTGGGTGGATTGACCCGGACCACGCATGCGGCACCGCCGGAGGGTCAGGGCACTGTGGTGCGGGAAGATTCGCGGCCGGTGGGCATTTGTACCGTGGGCTCCGCCACGCACCGGGTCAGCGCGGTCTGCACGCATCTGGGCGGCGTGCTGTCCTGGAACGACGCGGAGGGCAGCTGGGACTGCCCCCTGCACGGGTCCCGCTTCAGCGCGGACGGCAAGGTGCTGGAAGGCCCCGCCGTCAAGGACCTCGAGGCACGGTAGCCCCCTTGGGAGTGATGCCGCCGCACCGGTAGTCTAGTGCGGATGCCTCAGTTGAAACGCCGCGCGGCCGCCCTTGGTACCGCCGCCTTAATGTCCTTGTCCCTGGCCGCCTGCGGCTCCGACTACCCGCTGGGTCCGGCCCAGGAAGCCGCCGCCCGGCAGGGCTCCTCCCTGTCGGGCACGCTGACAGGAGCCGGAGCATCATCCCAGAACGCGGCGATGGACGCGTGGGTGGCCGGCTTCGGCCTGCTCCATTCCGACGCGCAGGTCCAGTATTCGCCGGATGGCTCCGGCGCAGGACGCACCGCCTTCCTGGCCGGCGCCGTCGAGTTTGCCGGCTCGGATGCCTACCTGGACGACGAAGAAGTTGACCAGTCGCGCAAGGTCTGCGGCCCCGAGGGCGGCTTCAACGTCCCGTCCTACATCTCCCCCATCACCGTGGCGTTCAACCTTCCGGGCATCACCGAGCTGAACCTGGACGCCGAAACCATTGCCAGGATCTTCCAGGGCGAGATCCGGTCATGGGACGACCCCGCCATCGCGGAGCACAACCCGGGCGTGGAGCTGCCCGATCTTGCGGTCACTCCCGTCAACCGTTCCGAGGACTCCGGCACCACCGAAACCTTCACCGAGTACCTGCACGCCGTGGTCCCCGAGGTCTGGACGCCGGAGCCCAGCGACACCTGGCCCGGAGAATACGCCGGGGAAAACGCGCAGGGTACTACCGGCGTTGTGAGCATGGTCGCCGGCACGGCGGGCGCCGTTACCTATGCGGACGATTCCGCCGTCGGGGATCCCCTGGGCAAGGTCAACCTCAAGGTTGGCCAGGACTATGTCCCGGTGAGCGCGGAAGCGGCAGCGAAGGCGTTGGACGAAGCCAAGCCCGTCGAGGGGCGGCCGGAATACGATCTGGCCCTGGAGGTGGACCGGACGACTACCGCCGCCGGCGCCTACCCGCTGATGCTGGTCTCCTACCACATCTACTGCACCACGTACGAGGACCAGGAGAAGGTGGACCTGGTCAAGGCGTTCGCGCAGTATGTCCTGAGTCCCGAAGGCCAAAACGACGCGGCGGACTCGGCCAAGAGCGCGCCGCTGTCCGAGGAGTTGTCGAAGCGTGCCGTGGATTCCGTGGAGCGGATCAGCGCGCGTTCGTGACAGAGGCCGCGCGCCTAGCGCGCGTTCCTGACAGCGGCCGCACGCCCGAGCGGCGGGCTAGCTGCCGGAACCCGGCCTGCGGTTCTCCCGGTCCTCAGGCTCCTGAACGTCCGGCTCCCGGTCGTAGGCGTTGGCGTCCTCGTTTCGGGGAATGTCCGGCTGGGCCGAGGCTGAGGGAGGAAATCCGCCGGCGAAGGTTCCGCCGTAGAACTGCTGGTTGCCCGGCTCGTGCATTTCCGATCCCCCGGACTCGACGAAGGTCTTGAAGCGCCACAACTCGTTGCGCACCTCCCGGTGGTCCGATCCCAGTCCGGAACCGGCCTTTTCCAGCAGGGAATGCGGCTCCCAATCGAGGTGGACGTGCATCGACGTTCTGTCGGCGTCGATTCTCCCGAACGTCACGGTGCCGCTGTGCCTGATTCCGCCTTCGCTCCTCCACACGATCCGCTCTCCGGGCTCGTCCTCGGTCACGGCCGTATCGAATTCGCGCTGCACGCCGCCGACTTTCGTGACCCAATGGTGCGTGGTGTCGGACGTCCGGATCACCGATTTCACGCCGTGCATGAAGGAGGGAAAGTACTCGAAGCGCAGCCACTCGTCATAAACCTTCGCGGCGGGCAGCGAGATCTCGACCGTTTCTTCGATGGTTGCCATGATCATCCTCATTCCGCCGAGGGAACGGCGCCGCAGGCACCGCCTCCATGAGTTTGCCACCTGCGGTTAACGCTACAGAACGGCCCGGGGCGCGGCAATGAACGGCCCCTCCCGCACGTGCGGGAGGGTTGGCTGCAACCGGGCCCCGCGTTCCGGGGCGGAAGGGAGGTTGTCCTGCATTGGGTAGTCTGTGTGGTAAACCACTGCGTTGATGTTGAGGGGGCGGTATGCCGCGCTGTTTTCCGGAACAGCCCGAGTTCGGCCGGGACCAGCCTGCCGAACGGCAGGTCTGGGAGGCGCTGAAGCGTACCCTGCCGCCGTCCGCCGCCCTGCTGCATTCGGTCGACATCGTCGAAAACGGCGCCGCCCGGCGGATCGATCTGCTCGTTGTCTGGCCCGGCGTCGGCATCGCGGCCATCGAGGTCAAAGGCGGGCAGATCAGCTACGACGCGGGCCAGTGGTACCAGTCCGGCAGCGGCCGGCAGCACCGCATCAAGGATCCCTTGGTTCACGCCCAGGACGCGCGGCACATGCTCCAGCGCTACCTCGGCTCCCAGTTGGGGCTCAGCCGCAGGGTCCGGTTCGCCCACCTGCTGGCCTTTCCGGAGACGCGGCTTCCGCGCCATTGGGACATCCCCGGCCTCAGGCGTTCCATGGTGATCGGCAGCGAGGACCTGAAGTATCCGGACGACACGGTCAGGGAAGCCATCAATTTCTGCGGCGACGGGGACGGCGAAACCGCGCCGGATGTCGCCGACCGCATCGTGGCATGGCTGACGCGCCCGCGGCCGGACGCCGGGGCGCTCTCGGCGGCGGCCGAGCACGAAAGCCGCGCCGAGCAGATGACGCGGGACCAATCGGCGATCCTTGATGTCCTGAAGGACCAGCCGCGGGCACGCGTCATCGGCGGCGCGGGCACGGGCAAGACCTGGCTTGCGTTGGAACAGGCCCGGCGGTTGGCCCGCGACGGAAAGCGGGTGGCGCTGCTGTGCTCCAGCCGCGGCCTGGCCCGGTACTTCGAGACCGAGACGGCCGGGTGGAAGCCGGCAGAACGCCCGGCCCACGTGGGCATGTTCTATGACCTGCCGGTCCGCTGGGCCGCGCACCATCCGCTGGATCCCCGGTTGCTCACCAACCAGTACTACGAGCACTACCTCCCCCGGACACTCAAACGGCTGGCCAAGAACCAGCCGGTCAGCGAACTCTTCGACGCCATCGTCGTCGACGAGGGCCAGGACTTTGGCACGCTGTGGTGGGAGGCCGTCTTGGAGTGCCTGAAGGAACCTGCTGCCGGCGGCCTGTATGTGTTTATGGACGAAGACCAGCGCCTTTTCGGCCGCGACGGCCGGCCGCCGATTGAAGTGCCTCCCTTGGTGCTGAATGAAAACCTGCGCAATACCAAGCAGATCGCGGCGCTCTGCGGCGCGCTGTCCACCGAGCTGGCGATTCCTCGGGGCCTCTCCGGCCCGCGCATCCGGCTGGTGGAGGCGACGGCCGGGACCGTCATCCAGCGGGCCGACGATGCGGTGGCGCAGCTGGTCGAGCGTGAAGGCTGGGCCCCGCAGCAGGTGGCGCTGCTGACCACGAAGCGCAAGCATCCGGCCCATCAGCAAGCGGTGGACGCATTGGGCTGGCGCGGATACTGGGACGCCTTTTTTGACGACGACGGCGTGTTTTACGGCGACGTGCTCGGCTTCAAGGGACTCGAACGCTCGGTGGTGGTCTTGGCGGTCAACGGCTTCGGCGATCCCGAGCGGGCGCGCGAGATGCTCTATTCAGGCTTCTCCCGCGCGCGCAGCCTGCTGGTCGTCGTGGGCGAACGATCGGCCCTCACCAGTGTCGGCAGCCCCGCCCTGATCAAGAGACTGACCCAGACCGAATCCTGGGATCCTGAGCGGCAACAGCACGGCCATTGACTTTCCCGCCGCAGCGGAGCATTCTAAAACTACTTATTCGGTTTTTAGAATTTACCGGAGGTTCCCATGGCAACCACCACTCCTGCGCTGCAACGGGTCCGGACCGAGCCCGCCTACGGTGCGTTCTGGATGCTCAGGCTGGGCTTCACCGTCCTGCCGATTTTGATGGGGCTGGACAAGTTCTTCAATCTGCTCACTGACTGGGAACAGTATCTGGCCCCTTGGGTCGTTGACCTGCTGCCCTTCAGCGCCCACACCGCCATGCTGATCGTCGGCGTGGTGGAAATAGCCGCCGGTTTGGTCGTCTGGTTCAAGCCGCGGTACGGCGCCTACATCGTTTCCCTCTGGCTGGCAGGCATCATCGTCAACCTGCTGACGCTGTCAGGGTTCTATGACGTGGCGCTGCGTGACGTCGGCCTGCTGCTGGCGGGACTGACCCTGGCGCGGCTGGCCACCCAGTACGATCCGGCGTGGCACCGCCCTCGCTGATCGATTCCCTGCCCGCGCCCGCCTTCAGTGCCCGGTGAAGGCGGGCGCCTCCTTGGCCAGGAAGGCATCCCGGCCGATGCGCGAGTCTTCAGTGGTGAAGGCCTGCCCGAAGGCCCGGCGCTCCACCTGCAGCCCGTCGGCGGTGGGACGGCCCAGCGCCGCATCCACCGTTCGTTTCGCATTTGCGACGGCGGCGGGGGACTTGGCGGCGATCTCCCGGCAGGTGGCGGCGGCGGCGTCGAGCATGTCGTCTTTGCTGGCGAAGACGGCGTTGGCCAGCCCGATCCGCAGGGCTTCCTCGGCGCCGATGCTGCGGCCCGTGAAAATCAGTTCCCTGGCCATACCGGGACCCACCCGCTGCGGCAGCCGGACCGTCCCGCCGAAGCCCGGAATGAGGCCCAGGCCGACTTCCGGCAGGCCGAACTTCGCGTTGGCCGTCGCGTAGATGAAATCGCAGGCCAACGCCAATTCCAAGCCACCGCCCAGCGCAAACCCGTTGACGCAGGCGATCACCGGGAGGTCCAGGGTCTCCAGCAACCGGGTCAGGTCCTGCATGGCCGCACTGTGTGCTTCCGCTTCGGCCGGCCCCATGGAGGCCAGTTCCCGGATGTCGGCGCCGGCGGCGAAGGCCTTCCCGCCGGCACCCGTGATCAGGATGCTGCGCACTTCCCGGCCTTCCGGCGAACGGATGTCCGCGACGAACTGCGCCAGGTCTGCCACGACCTGGGTGTTCAGGGAGTTGAGCGACTCGGGGCGGTTGATGACGATGGTGGCCAATTCGCCGAGGCATTCGAGCTGAATCGTTTCGTAGGTCTTTTCCACAGCCCCACTATGCCACGCCGGGCCCCGGACCGGACGTGGTCATCCCCCCAGCAGGGCGACCACGTCGGCCACCTGCCGGTGTCCCCCGGCCACCGACCAGCGGTAGCCGCCGACCTCCAGGACGGCGGTGGAACCTCCGGCCGCTTCGACCAGGGTCTTGCCCGGAAGCCAGTCCCAGTCCGGCAGCCCTTGTTGGTACCAGACGCCGAAAATCCCGGCGGAGGTTGCCGCCAGCTCACACGACGCCGACCCCCAGGTACGGTAGGTGGCCGAACCGAGCAGGGCGCGCAGGTACGGCTCGCCCGCGGCGTCGTCGCGCAAATACGTGTGATGCAGGTACGCCGCCGCGCAGCTGGCCGCCAAGGGAGCGCTGGCGATTTCGCCCACGCGCAAGCCGTTCCGGGTGGTGGGCAGGTCGCGTCCGCCGATCCACAGGACGTCCTCGGCGGGGTGGTAGACCGCCCCCAGCCGGCTCCCTGCCTCATCCGTCAGCGCCAGCGCGGAGCACCAGTAGTGCCCGCCGGTGAAGAAGTTGTAGGTGCCGTCCACCGGGTCGATGACCCAGGTCCGGCCCGAGGTCCCCTCGTGGCTGGAGCCTTCCTCGCCCAGGATCGCGTCCTCCGGCCGCAGCTCGCGCAGCGTATCCACTACCAGTTTCTCCGCGGCGTGATCGGCGGCGGTGACGACGTCGGAGATGCTGGTCTTCTCCTCGAACGTGGTCACCCCCGACCGCATGCCGTTGGCCAGGGTTCCGGCGGCGCGCACCAGCCAGGCCGCGAGTTCGGTGTCGTCCAGATGGTCAGGGCTGCTCACGGTCATATCTGAAGCCTAGCCAACGGCGCGGCGAACACGGCATACAGGGGCAGTTGCTACCGGCGGCCCCGCCGCGGCCCGCGGCCCTTCGGCGTGCGGCCGCCGCCGGGCCTGCCTTTGCCCTGGCCGGACGGCTTGTTCGCGCCCTTGCCGGATGCCGGCGTCCGCCCCGATGCGGAGCCCTTTCCCGCGGCGGCGCCCTTCCCCGCGCCGGGGGCTCCGCCGTCGTTCTTCCCCGTGGTCTTGCGGGTCTTGCCCTTGCCCTGTTGTTCCTGCACCGAGGGCTGGCGCGAACTGCGCGCCGTGCGGCCGCGGACAATTCCGATGAACTCCTCGATGGCGGCCTCGGTCCGGTCGGTCAGCCACGCGAGGCCGATCTGCGTCTCGGGGTGATCGGTGACGGTGCGGTAGACCACGTCCTTGCGGTTGTAGAGCCGGGCCACGGACATGGGCAGGATCATCAGTCCCGCCCCGGATGCCACCACCTCGATGCCGGTCTTGGCGCCGCCCATTTCCCCGGGGTCCAGGAAGTTCTCGTGCGCGATCTCCCGGTACGGGACTTCCTCGTCATAGAGGGCCACATCGTGTTCCTTCGGCGCGACCACCACGGGCAGTTCCGCGTACAGCGGGATCACGCTCAGCCCCTCCCGGTCTACGGGCAGCCGGACGAAGCTCAGGTCGGCCCGGCCGTCGCGCAGGATGGCCGTCTGCTCCTCCTCGCCGCACTGGAAGGCGGTCAGCGGGACGTCGGGCAGCCGCTCCGCCCACCGGCGGGTCCACTTCCCCGGTGTCACGCCCGGGACATAGCCGACCTTCAGTCCGGCCAACTGGGCCGTGGTCGTCGGTTCCTGGTCTGCATCCTGCACTTCATCACCGTAGCGCAGGGCGGCTAGGCTGGGCTTATGAGCGCGAAATCGGCACAGTCCATGAAACCGGCCACGGCCGCCAAGAAACTGGGCATCTACCTGCCCGCGGCCCCGCAGGAGTTCCAGGACAGCCTGATCTCGCGGGAGGAATTCAACCAGCTGCAATCCGATCCGCCGGAATGGCTGGCGGAGCTGCGCCGCAACGGTCCGCATCCGCGGCCGGAGGTAGCCCGTAAACTCAACGTCTCCATCTCCGGCCTGGCACGCGGCGGCATCACGGAGCCGCTGACGACGGCCGAAATCACCGCGTTGCTGCAGGATCCGCCGGAATGGCTGGTGGCGGAACGTGCCTCGTTCGCCGCGGTGCGCGCCGAGGAGCAGCGCGTGAAGGCCGCCGGCAAGCAAGGCTGATCAGCAGGCGCCGAGCGCGCCGGTCCCCTCCTCCCCCGCTGATCAAGGGGCTGCGAGGGGGCCGGTATCCGTTAACGCCAAGAGCCCCGGTCCGAAGACCGGGGCTCTTGCTCTGCGTGCGCGAGGGGGGATTTGAACCCCCACGCCCTTTCGGACACTGGCACCTGAAGCCAGCGCGTCTGCCGTTCCGCCACTCGCGCGCATTTCGCCTGCCCTCTCGGCGAGCCAACCGGTTTCCCGGTTCGCTTTCCTCAAGAACAGCGAGATCAATAGTAGCGTGAAACAGTCCCAAATTCCCAATCGGGGCGCCCGGCCCCCCGGATACCGCGCAGGGACGGGGATCTGAGGGCCTGCGCCGCGGGCCGCACGCCCCGCCGTCGTGATTCCGTGAGGGTGAGCTTCACCACGCCCCGGCGCCGCCGCGCCAGCGGCGATCGCTGCCGAATGGGGCCTTTTGGGACACGCCCAAGTAGTATCGAAGGGAAGAATCGCCAGACAGGTGTGCCCTGTCCGCTGTCGCAGCGGGGGCAGACCTGACCACAACTCTGGGAGGAGGCGGCCCGATGGGCATTCTGGACAGTATGGAGCGCGGCATCGAAAAGATGGTCCGCGGCGCCTTCTCTGTCGGCGGCAAGGGCCAGGTGCAGCCGGTGGAGATCGCAAGCCGCCTGCGCCGCGAACTGGACAACGGTTCCATCACCCTGGCCCAGGGCCGCACGTTGGCTCCCAACGTCTTCGACGTCAGGCTGGGCGATTCCGACTACGCCATGGCTGAACAATGGGGCGCCACCCTGGCCGAAGAACTGTGCGACGTGGTCATCCGCCACGTCAACAGCCAGAAGTACACCCTGCAGGGCCCGGTGCGTGTTTCCTTCACCAAGGACGACGCACTCAAGGGCGGCGACTTCGAAGTCGAGGCCACCGTCGTCAAGTCCGACGGCCACCAGCCGCAGCCCATGCAGCGCAGTGCCCCCGCGGCGCCGTCACGCCAGCCCACCCTGCTGACGCCCGTGCTGGAGATCAACGGGCAGCGCTATTCACTCAACGCGCCATCCATCGTGCTCGGACGCTCCTCCGAGGCCGACATCATGGTGGACGACACCGGCGTCTCGCGGCGCCATCTGGAGATCCGCACCGAAGGCGGGTCGGCCGTGGCCGTGGATCTCGGTTCCACCAACGGCAGCTATGTCAATGGCCAGAAGATCGACGGCCGGATCGACCTCACCGACGGCTCCGTCATCACGATGGGCCGCACCCGCATTACCTTCCGCCTGCTGCCGACACGGGGCGGCGGGGCCTGATGGGCGAGCTTGTCGTCACCGCGCTGCGGTTCGGTTTCCTGATCCTGCTCTGGGTCATGATCATCAGCATCGTCTCCGCACTGCGGCGGGACCTGCAGATCGGCAAGCGCAGCCGCACCGGATCCCCCACCGCGCGCGAAGTCCGGAAGAATCCCGACCTGGCGGACGCTCCGGCCCCCCGGGTGGCTCCGCGCCGCCTGGTGGTCACGGAAGGGCCGCTGGCGGGTCACTCGCTGGAACTGGCCGCGAGCCCCATCCTGTTGGGCCGGGCCCAGGAAGCGACGCTGGTGCTGGAGGACGATTACGCCTCCGGCCGGCATGCCCGCCTTTTTCCGCAGGGCAGCCGCTGGTTCATCGAGGATCTCGGCTCCACCAACGGCACCTACCTGGCCGAGAACCAGCTGACGCGGGCGCTGCCCGTTGATCCCGGCGTTCCCATCCGGATCGGCAAGACGGTCATTGAGTTGAGGCCCTGACGGTGGCTCTGGTTCTGCGCTATGCGGCGCGGTCTGACGTGGGTAAGGCACGGTCCAAAAACGACGATTCCGCCTACGCCGGGCGTTATCTTGCCGTGGTGGCCGACGGCATGGGCGGCCATGCCGGCGGTGACGTGGCCTCGGCGTCCACGGTGCTGGACCTGGTCCACCTGGACCGCTCGGGCCATCAGGACCCGGCCAACGTGCTGGCCGACGAGATCCAGACCGCCAATTCCATCCTTTCGGAGCTGGTGCAGACCAGTCCCAAGCTGGCGGGCATGGGCACCACCGTCACCGCCGTGCTGCTGCATGACGACAGGCTTGAATTCGCCCATATCGGCGATTCCCGTGCCTACCGGCTGAAAAACGGCATCTTCGAGCAGATCAGCGTGGACCACACGTTCGTCCAGCGGCTCATCGACGAAGGGCGGCTCCTTCCCGCGGAAGCCGAAATCCACCCGCACCGCAACGTGCTGATGCGCGTCTTGGGCGACGTCGATGCCAGTCCCGAACTCGACCTGGCCAGCCATCAGGCCGAGCCGGGGGAGAAATGGCTGCTCTGCTCCGATGGGCTTAACGCCGTCGTGCCGGACAGTGTGGTGGAATCCGTGGTGCGCAACGCGCCCACGTTGCAGGACGCCGTCGATCAGCTGGTGGAGCTGACGCTTGACGGCGGTTCCCCGGACAACGTGACCATCGTGATGATCGAGGTCGCCGAAGCGGCGCCGGAGGCGGCTGACACCGCCGCCCTCGGCCTCGCCCCGAAACGGCCGAAGGCGTCGGCCTTGAAGCACGACGGCGCCGCCTCCCCTGTCGCGGCGATGCCCGCCGACGGCGCCTCTCCCGGGGCACAGGCGGCAGCGGGCACCGACGACGAACAGCTTCAGCCGCACGAGGCGATCCGCGCCGACGCCATCCGCCGCGAGCTGGAGACCCGCCCGCATGTGCTGGTGGGCGCCGCGGCATTGGCCACCGAGACCGGACAGATTCCCATCGTCACGGCCCACTCCAACAAGCGCCGGGCGGCCGCATTGCTGACCCACAAGGCCCCGGACGAACCGGAAACACCCGAGAACGAGACCGCGGCCCCGGCCCGCAAGCCCTGGCTGATCCCGGCGTTCCTGACCGTCATGTCGTTGCTGCTGGTGGCGGTCATGTGGTTCGGCTACCTGTGGACTCAGACCCAGTATTTCGTGGGTTCGGCGGACGGACGGGTGGCCATCTTCAACGGCGTCTCCCAGAACTTCGGGCCGATCGCGCTTTCCCACGTGGACACGGTCTACAACATCCCGCTGGAAAGCCTGCCCGCCTATCAACAGCAGCGGCTGGATTCCAGCATCTCCGCACGCGACCTCGGGCATGCCGAGGAGATCGTTGAACAGTTGCGGATCAGCAGCCAGCGGAACTGTCCGGAACCCGAACCCAGCCCCAGTGCCGTTCCGACGGACCGGCCCAGCGGCTCCCCCGGGGCGACGCCGGGGCCCGTTGCCAGCCCCCAGCCCACCCTGCCGCCGGAATGTGTAGGTGGATAAGCCATGAGTAACATCCAGACAGTGCCGCGTTCCCGGCGCAACACCGAACTGCTTCTGCTCGTGCTGGCCTTGATCGTCGGCATCGGAGCCAACATGCTGGTAGGGCTCGACCAGGACCGGGCCTTCGACAGCGACTTCTTCACCCAGGGCGGCACCCTGGTGGTGCTGGTCCTCGTGGTACACGTGGTCCTGCGCCTGCGCGCCAAATATGCCGACCCGGTAATACTTCCGATCGTGACCGCCCTGAACGGGGTGGGGCTGGCGATGATCCACCGGCTGGACATCGCCAACAACGACTCCGCCGCGGGGCGCCAGCTGCTGTGGACCGGCGTCGCCATCGCCGCCGTGGTCGCCGTCATCTGGCTGCTGCCCGACCACCGCGTCCTGCGCCGCTTCACCTACATATCGTTGATCACCAGCGCCATCCTGCTCATCCTTCCGCTGCTGCCGTTCATCGGAATGGAAATCAACGGCGCCCGGATTTGGGTGAGCCTGGGGTTCGCCACCTTCCAGCCGGGCGAAATCGCGAAGATCACCCTCGCTATATTCTTCGCCGGGTATTTATCGACGAACCGCGACCTCATCCTGCTCGCGGGCAAGAAGATCGGCCCGCTGCAGCTGCCCCGCTGGCAGGACATGGGGCCCATGGTGGTGGCCTGGCTGGTCAGCATCGGCGTCTTGGTCTTCCAGCGCGATTTGGGTTCCTCGATCCTGTTCTTTGGCCTGTTCATGGCCATGATCTATGTGGCCACCAGCCGCGTCAGCTGGGTCCTGATTGGCCTGCTCATGATCGCCGTGGGCGGCGTGGTGGCTTTCCAGCTGTTCCCGCACGTCACCGCACGTATCGACGGCTGGATCAACGCGTTCGACCCCGAGGTCTACAACCGGATCGGCGGCAGCCACCAGATCGTCCAGGGGCTGTTCGGCCTGGCCAGCGGCGCGCTCACCGGCACCGGGCTCGGGCAGGGCCGGCCGGACCTGGTGACCTACGCGAACAGCGACATGATCATCGCCGCACTCGGCGAGGAGCTGGGGCTCATCGGCCTCAGCGCCATCGTGATGCTCTACATCCTCTTGGTCAGCCGCGGCATCCGGGCGGCGCTGGGCAGCCGGGACGCCTTCGGCAAGCTCCTGGCCACGGGACTCTCCTTCACCCTGGCGCTGCAGTGCTTCGTGGTGATCGGGGGCGTCACCCGCCTGATTCCGCTGACTGGCCTGACCACACCCTTCCTGGCCGCCGGCGGCTCTTCGCTCCTGGCCAACTGGCTGATCGTCGCCCTGCTGCTGCTGATTTCCGACGCCGCGCGCCGGCCGGCCCTGACCGGCCCGGCCGCCGGCCGGCGTCCGCCGGGTGACCGGCCGGCGCGACGCAACCAGACCGAAGCACGGAACAGCGGATCCACGGAGGTGATCCAACCATGAACCAGGCCATCCGCAATACCTGGATCGTCGCCATCGCGATGTTCGCGCTGCTGTTTGGATCGCTCACGGTCGTGCAGTTCTTCGAGGCCGAAAACCTCAATGCCAACCCGTGGAACAGCCGGACCATCTACAAAGACTTCGACAAGAACCGGGGCGCCATCCTGGTGGGCGGCGAGCCGATCGCCGAATCGGTTCCCTCGGACGACGAGTTCGCCTATCAGCGCGTCTACAACGAGCCCGCGCTCTACGCGCCGATCACCGGTTTCTACTCGTTGGTATACGGCTCCACCCAGATGGAGTCGGCGATGAACGATCAGCTCTCCGGTTCCGGCGACGAGTTCTTCTACGAACAGATCGTGCAGATGTTCTCCGGCGGCCAGGTCGAGGGCGCCTCGGTGGAGCTGACCTTGGACGCCGAGCTGCAGCAGTTGGCCTGGGACCTGATTCCCGACGGCGTGAAGGGCTCGATCGTGGTGATGGAACCGGACACCGGCAACATCCTCGCGATGGTCTCCAAGCCCAGCTTCGATCCGAATGACCTGGCGGGGCACAACACCGAAGAGGTCACGCAGAACATGGCCGAACTGGAGAAGGTGCCGGGCCTGTCCCCGTTCACGAACCCGGCGACCGAGAGCCTGCTGGCGCCGGGCTCGGTGTTCAAGCTCGCGGTGACCGCTGCCGCCTTGGAGTCCGGCCAGTACGACGCCGACAGCAAGCTCGACAATCCCCCGACGCTGCCGCTGCCCGGCACCAACGTTGAGCTGCCGAACTACGTCAACGGCGGCTGTGCGGCGCGGACAACCGTCGGCTTCTCCTTTGCCCTGGAGCAATCCTGCAACACGCCCTTCGCGCAGATCGCCATGGACCTGGGGGAAGACGCCATTGCGGAGCAGGCCGCCAAGTTCGGATTCGGCGAGTCCTACCAGATCCCCACCCACGTCACCGCGAGCCAGTTCCCGACCGGCATGAGTGATGACCTGCTCGCCCAGTCGGCCATCGGCCAGTACGACGTCCGCGTGACCCCCCTGCAGGTGGCCATGATGACCGGTGCGATCGCCAACGACGGTGTCCTGATGAAGCCGAACCTCGTGCGCACCGTGCGCGCGCCCGACCTGCGCGTCATGGACAGCCCCGAACCCCAGGAACTGCAGCGTTCCCTTTCCGCAGACAACGCCCGGCTGATCCAGGACTGGATGGTCAATGTGGTCAGCAGGGGCATCGGCGGCGGGGCCGCCATTCCGGGCGTCGAGGTGGCCGGCAAGACCGGAACGGCAGAACTGATGGCCGGCGAAGCAGGAAACAACTCGTGGTTCACCGGATTCGCACCGGCGGATGACCCCCAGGCCGTCGTATCCGTCGTCTTCGAGGACGTCGATGTCACGACCGGTTCTTCACTCTCAAGTCCAAGTGCTCGGCAACTCCTAGAGGCGGTGTTAAATAAGTGAGACCTACCTCGGGTATCACCTTAGGCGGCAGGTACCAGCTCACTGAACGTATCGCCATCGGCGGCATGGGTGAGGTCTGGAAGGCGCAGGACCAGGTCCTGGGCCGCATCGTCGCCATCAAGGTCCTCAAAGAGGAGTACACGGGCGACCCGGGCTTCCTCAACCGCTTCCGCGCAGAGGCCCGGCACACCGCGCTGCTGAACCACACCGGTATTGCCAATGTCTTTGATTACGGCGAAGAGGCCGGATCCGCCTACCTCGTGATGGAACTCGTGCCCGGGCATCCGCTCTCGGCCATCATCGAGCGCGAGCGCGTGCTCTCGCCCGACCGGACGCTGTCCATCATCACCCAGACCGCCAAGGCTCTGGCCGTCGCCCATGCCCAGGGCCTGGTGCATCGCGACGTCAAGCCCGGAAACCTGCTGATCACGCCCGAGGGCCGGGTCAAGATCACCGACTTCGGCATTGCGCGGCTGGCCGACCAGGTCCCGCTGACCGCGACCGGGCAGGTCATGGGCACCGCCCAGTATCTGGCGCCGGAGCAGGCGACGGGACAGACTGCTACCGGACAGAGCGACATCTATTCGCTCGGCGTCATCGGCTACGAGTGCCTTTCCGGTTCCCGGCCGTTCTCCGGTGAATCGCAGATTGCCATTGCCTTGGCCCAGGTCAACGACACTCCCCCGCCGCTGCCCGAGTCCCTCCCCCGGCCGGTACGCGCTCTGCTGATGTCCATGCTGGCCAAGGACCCGGCCGACCGGCCGGCCAACGCGGAAAAGCTCGCCGAGGCGGCCGACGCCATCCGTGCCGGCAATATCCGTGCCGCCGAGGCAGCTGTCCCCGGGATGTTGCTCTTCGGTGGGGACGACAGCACCGGTTTGATGACTGCTCCGGTCCCCGCCCCCGGAACCGCACCGACCCGCGCCGTCAGCGCCGGGACCTCCCAGCTGCCCGCCGTCGGCGGTGCAGCAGCCGCAGCGGGCCTCGGCGCCGAACGGGACTGGACCGATCAGGATCTGGACAGCGATGAGCCTGAAGAAACCCCGCGCCGCCAGCAGAAGAAACGCAGTCCCTGGACCTGGCCGTTGGTCGGTTTGATCCTGTTGGTTCTTTTCGCAGTGGCCGGTGCCATCCTGCTGCCCATGCTGACCCCCACCGGCGGTACGGAGTCCTCGTCGTCGGCATCGAGCTCGACGACACGGGCGGCGCCGAAGGCGACCTCCGCCACGCCAACCGAAGAAGAGACCGAGGAACCGAGCGAAACGGCAACGCCGGAGACGAACCAGCTGGCGGCGAATGCGTTCCTGGGCCGGCCGTTCAGCGAGGTCCGGGCCGAGCTCGAAAACATGGGCTACCAGGTGGTTCCCGACCCGGTGGAGAGCGGCGAAGCCGAGAATACCGTCATCGACATCGCGCCGACCGGCGCCGTCGTCGTTGGCGAAGCGATCACCGTCACCTACTCCACCGGCCCCGGGACTGTCACCATTCCCAACGGTCTGGCCGGGCAGTCCGAGCAGCGGGTCCGCGAGGCCCTGATCGGACTGAACCTGGTTCCGCAGAAGTCGGGCGAGCAGCCGAGCGATGAAAAGGCCGGCACCGTGCTCAGCCTGTCTCCCGACGCCGGTGACGTTCCGGTCGGGTCGACCGTCAGCTACGTTGTCTCCAGCGGGCCGGAAGAAGAAGAAGAAGAAACTCCGGCCCCGACAGAGACGGGCTCGCCGGATGCCAAGGGCCTGCCGACCTCCGCTCCCGACACGCGCGGCGGTAAGCCGTGACCGGATCCTGGTCGGTCTGATGGAAGGACGACAACCAGTGGACTCGCCGCACATCCTGGCTGGCCGCTACGAGGTGGGGGAACTCATCGGACGCGGCGGGATGGCCGATGTGCTGCTGGGCCGTGACATCCGCCTGGGCCGCTCGGTGGCGGTCAAGCAGCTGCGGACCGACCTGGCCCGCGACCCGATGCTGCAGTCCCGGTTTCGGCGCGAAGCCCAGGCGGTGGCCGGGCTGAACCACCCGGCAATCGTTGCCGTTTACGACACGGGGGACATGGATCTTCCCGGCGCGGCGGAGCACGACGTCAAGGTCCCGTTCATCGTGATGGAGTACGTCCGGGGCCGGACGCTGCGGGAATTCATCAAGGGCCGCGAGCTGAGCATCGAGGACTCGGTCCGCTATGCCCTCGGCGTCCTGGCCGCGCTCGAATACAGCCACCGCTCGGGCATTGTGCACCGCGACATCAAGCCGGCCAACGTCATGGTCACGCACGAGGGCAGCGTGAAGGTGATGGACTTCGGCATCGCACGTGCGCTGGCCGATTCGGCCGCGACGATGACGCAGACCCAGGCGGTCCTGGGGACCGCACAGTACCTTTCCCCGGAGCAGGCCCGGGGTGAAGCCGTGGACGCGCGCAGCGACTTGTACTCGGCCGCCTGCCTGCTCTACGAAATGCTTGCCGGCCGTCCGCCCTTCATCGGTGACAGCCCGGTGTCCGTGGCCTACCAGCACGTCCGCGAGCTCCCCGAACCGGCCAGCCGCTTTAATCCGGACGTCACTCCTGCCTTGGATTCCGTGCTGGAACATGCGCTGCAAAAAGACAAGGCGGACCGGTTCCAGACGGCCGCTGCATTCGCGGACGCGCTGCGTGCTGCCCTGGGCGGGACGCCGCACCCGGCGCCCGGGCCGGCGACGGAAGCGTTTCCCGCACTGGCTCCCGCCACAGAACTGATCACCCAGCCGGCCCACGCCGTGGCCGGGGAGACTCCGGAACTGTCCCACACCGCCTACGCGCCTGATGACGACGCCGGGCCGGAAACGGCCTCCTACGACCGCGGGCAGCTTCCCACGGCTTTGGCCGTGGGCAGTGAACACGACATCGAACCCGAGCGCCGGGCCAAGCGCCGTGCATGGATCGTCACGCTGATCATTGCCTTGCTGCTGGTCCTGGTGGGCGGGGGCTACTACGTCTACAACATGCTGGTGCAGAACGCCGTCCCGGATACGGTTGCGGTTCCGGCTGTGGCGGGGATGGACCAAAACGCCGCCACCAACGCCATCTGGGCAGCGGATCTGCAGCCGCGGGTTGAACAGGAGTTCAGCGACGACGTCGAGGCGGGCATGGCAACCCGAACCGATCCGGACGTCGGAGAACAGCTGGAACCGGGCAGCCAGGTCGTTGTCTACATCTCCGAGGGCAGCGAATTTGCCACCATTCCCAAGGACCTGGCCGGCCGCACCGAAGCGGAGGTCCGGGACAAGCTCCGGAACCTGGGCCTGGAACCGGGGGAAAACGTCCCGGCGAACAGCGCCACCATGCCGCGCGGGAATGTGGTGACCACCAAGCCCGCTCCGGGCGAGAAGGTCAAGACCGGTTCCACGGTGGACCTGGTCATCTCGAACGGCATGGTGCGCGTTCCGGCCCTGATGAACAAAACGGTCGAGGAAGCCGGCACGATGCTTGAAGACGCGGCCGTTGCCTTGCCCTACCGGGTGCAAGAGGTCGACAACGAGGTGGTCGCACCCGGCACCGTCGTCGGCCAGAGCGTTAAAGCGGGAACGGACGTCGAACAGGGGACCGAGATCGTCCTGACCGTTGCGGTTGCACCGCCGCCGCCCGAGCCCTCCGAGACGGCTTCGCCGGAGGAGGATGAGGGCTCCGACAGAGGAAACAACTCCGGCAACGGGAACGGCCGCGGCAACGGGAACAGCCGGGGCAACGGGAACAGCGACGACTGACGCCTTCCGGGGCAGCCGCTCCCCGACCGGTCCCGCCTTGGATGGTCCCGCCTTCGGGGTCGTCCCGCTTCGGAGCGTTCCCTTCGGGGCGGCCCCGCCTTCGGGTGCGGTCCCGCGTTCCGGAGCGGTTCAGCGGGTGATGAGCGGGCTGAGCGTGGCGGCTCGTTCGGCCGTTCCGTCCGCACCGAGCGACTCCAGCCAGTTACCGAGCATCAGGTAGCCGCCTTCGGTCAGCACCGATTCGGGATGGAACTGCACGCCCCACAGCGGCGCGCTCCGATGGGCCAGGCCCATCACGACTCCGCTGTCCGTCTCCGCGGTGATTTCGAGTTCGGCCGGGATGGTGCTGCGCACGGCCGCCAGCGAGTGGTAGCGGGTGGCCGTGAACGGGTTCGGCACGCCCAGGAAGGCGTTCTGGTCGCCGTGAGTCACGTGCGAGGTCTTCCCGTGCATCAATTCGGGGGCATGGGTGACGGTGGCGCCATAGGCCTCGGCCAGCGCCTGGTGGCCCAGGCACACGCCGAACATCGGCTTTGCTTCCCGGCCGCACCAACGGATCAGCTCGATGCAGATGCCCGCCTCGGACGGAGTTCCCGGGCCGGGGGAGACCAAGACCCCGTCGCGGACTCCGGCCAGTTCAACAGCTTCCTCGAGGTTGACGTCATCGTTGCGCACCACCGTCGTTTCCGCGCCGAGCTCCTGAAGGTAGCCGACCAGGGTGTAGACGAAGCTGTCATAGTTGTCGATGACGAGGATGCGCGGAGTCTTGCTCATGTGACGGTCGTGCCAATCGTGGAGTTGTTCCGGGACGGGGGACTGCGGGAGCCGGTGGGCACTCCGTCGGGGGAACAGGGAACCAGGCGGCAACAGCAGCACTCACACTATGATCGGTCCCGCGCGGTGATCCCGGCAAATGCGCGGCGGCGAACGTCACATACATTGGCTAGACTAAACAGCTAGACGGTCGGCGGCGGCGGACTCGCGTGAAGATCGCGGCCCCGGCCAGCCAGTGCCAACCACCCTTGATGCCCCGGAGGATCTGTGCCCGAGTCGAAGCGCCGCAAGAGGACCGAACGGCGTCCCGAGGAATTGACCGCCAAGGGCAATAAGCCCAACCCCGTGTGGTTCAAGCCGGTCATGTTCGGCCTCATGATCATCGGCCTGCTGTGGATCATCGTTTTCTACATCACGCAGGGAGCGTGGCCGCTGCCCGCAGCAGGGTCCTGGAACATCATGATCGGGTTCGGAATCGCCATCGTGGGCTTCCTGATGACGACCAGGTGGCGCTCCTAGGCAGTCATGCTGGTTGATAACGGCATCTACGTCGACGGCGTCCGCGCCGCCACGCCCGAAACCTTGGAGCAGACGTTCAGCGAGCTGCACCGGTACTCGGGCATGGCGTGGATAGGCCTCTACCGGCCGAGCGAGACGGAGCTGGCCTCTGTGGCAGCGGAGTTCGATCTTCACCACTTGGCCGTGGAGGACGCCTTGCGCGGCCACCAGCGCGCCAAGCTGGAACAATACGGCCGCACGCTGTTCACCGTCCTCCGGCCCGCGCGCTACATTGACGAGACCGAGAAGGTGGAGTTTGGCGAACTGCACGTCTTCATGGGGCGGGACTTCCTGATCACCGTCAGACACGCGGAGTCGCCGGATCTGGCGCACGTGCGGCAACGGATGGAGGCCGTGCCCGACCTGCTGGCGACGGGACCGCAGGCGGCGCTTTACGCGGTTTTGGACCAAGTCGTCGACGAGTACGAACCCGTGGTGCTCGGCCTGGAGAACGACATCGACGAGATCGAAGACCAGCTCTTCGGCGGCGATCCCGACGTTTCCCGACGGATTTACGAGCTGCTGCGCGAAGTCATCGAGTTCCAGCGTGCCCTGCACCCGCTGGAGGGGATGATCGCCGTCCTCGAACGAGGCACCAAAGACCCTGACCTGGACCTTGAGGTGGCCCGCGGCCTGCGCGACGTCGAGGACCATGTGATCCGGCTGAACGAGCGCGTCGACGCCTTCCGTGCCGTCCTGCAGAACGCCCTGAGTCTCAGCTCCACCCTGCAGGCCCAGAAACTCACCGAAACCAGTGTTGCCCAGAACGAACAGGTCAAACGCATCTCGTCCTGGGCGGCCATACTCTTCGCCCCGACGTTGGTGGCGGCCGTCTACGGGATGAACTTCACGGTGATGCCTGAACTGGACTGGGCGTTCGGCTACCCGATGTCGCTGGTCCTGATGTTCCTGACGGCCCTCGGGCTTTACTGGTTCTTCAGGCGCAACCGATGGCTTTAAGGCCCGCCTGACCGGGGGCAGATGCGCCGGGAGCCCGCTCCCGGGATACGGGAACGGGCCCCCGTCAGGGCGGCCTCACGGGGACGCTCAGCCAGCGTCTGCGGCGGCCATCACGGCAGCGGTAACTGCCGGGGCGACCCGGGCGTCCAGCGGGCTGGGGATGATGTAATCGGCGGCGAGGTCTTCCCCGACGATTCCCGCGATTGCCTCGGCCGCGGCAACCTTCATGGCCGAGGTGATGCGGCGGGCACCCGCGTCCAGTGCGCCGCGGAAGATGCCCGGGAAAGCCAGGACGTTGTTGATCTGGTTGGGGAAATCGCTGCGGCCGGTGGCCACAACCTTCGCGAACTTCGCGGCGGTCTCCGGGTGTACTTCCGGATCCGGGTTGGACAGCGCGAAGATGATGGCGTCGTCCGACATCTTCTCCAAGGTCTCTTCCGGGATCGTGCCGGAGGAGACCCCGATCAGCACGTCGGCCCCGTCGAGTGCCTGCGCGCTGCCGCCGGTGACTCCGCGCGGGTTGGTGCGGGCAGCGTAGGCTGCCTTCACCTCGGTCAAATCGCCGCGGTCGCCGTGGATGATGCCGCGCGAATCGAGCAGGGTAACGTCGGCAACGCCGGCCGCCAGCAGGATTTCGGCGACGGCGATGCCGGCCGCGCCCGCACCGGAAATGACCACCTTGAGCGACGCCAGCTCGCGGTTGACCACCCGGGCGGCATTGGTCAGCGCCGCAAGGGCTACGACGGCGGTGCCGTGCTGGTCGTCGTGCATGACCGGCATGTCCAGGGCCTCGATGAGGCGGGCTTCGAGCTCGAAGCAGCGTGGCGCCGAAATATCTTCAAGGTTGACGGCGCCGAAGCTCGACCGCAGCCGCACCAGGGTCTCAATGATCTCGTCGACGTCGGTGGTCTCGAGTACCAGCGGGATGGAGTCCAGCCCGGCAAACTGCTTGAAAAGGGCAGCCTTCCCCTCCATCACCGGCAGTGAGGCAGCCGCACCGATGTTGCCCAACCCCAGCACCGCGGTGCCGTCGGAGACCACTGCCACCAGGCGCGAGGCCCACGTGTACTTCCGGGCCATTTCCGGGTCGGCGTTGATGGCACGGCTGACCTGGGCCACACCCGGTGTGTAGGCGATGGAGAGATCGCGCTTGGTCTCCAGCGGTGCGGTGAGGCCAATCTGCAGCTTGCCGCCCTCATGGGCGCTGAAGATCTCCTCGCGGGTGAGGTCGATTCGTGTGGAGTTGCCGGTTTCGGTAGTCACGTAGTGTCCTTCTGTTGTTCCTTCCCTTCACGGGAGGGCGCGTGGATGGCCCGGCCTGCGGCAGGCCGACAGGAAGCAGATCCTCCGAGAGGCCGCGGCTGGCCGTTCACAAGGCATGGGGCGCGGCGCATTCGATCCGACTATCGCCTGGGTCCGGGACGGCCGCGTGGCCCCGTGGCTGGTCGAGCGAGGGGACCGGATTTCAAGGCTACCTGACGGCCGGTTTGCAGGGTCTGCATATGTCCTCGGTCGGCCGATTGTTTCGCTTTTTCCACCGTAGTGCCTGGCCAATTGCAGGGGCTGCAGACTTGGTTGTCCACGTTTTCACAGTTGTAGACCGAAGTTATCCACAGGCGTGCATAACTTTGGGGATTACTTCCGGACATCCCTTCTCTCCGCCGCCAGCGCGTTATCCACAGCTGTGGAATTACATGTGTGTAACTTATCCTCACTGTGCATAACTCCTGTGGATAACATCGTTTCACCGAAAGGAGAGCCCCGGAACTTTCCACAGCTCACCCACAGGATGGGGAAAGCGCGCGGTTGCACAGCACGCCGGGGAGTCGGAGGGAGGGAGGGTGCCCGGCGGGCGCAGCGGAAGCCCGCAGCCAGCCCCCCGGGCGCCTACGGCCAGCCACCGGGCCCGGGACGGCCGGGAGACCGTGCTGGCAAACGCGGACAGCACAGAAAAGGCGGGCAGGTACCGCATCCACGAGGACACTGTTCCTGCCCGCCTTGGCGGAAGCCGGCCTGGGTTACGTCAGCGCCCTCAGGGCCGTGACCGCCACCAGCACCAGGAGTATGGCGGCCAGCCCCGTGAACTGGACAACGCTTCGGTTCTTTCCCCTCGGCGCGTAGGCCAGCACCACGGCGGACAGGGCACCAACCAGCAGTCCGCCCAAGTGCGCCTGCCAGGCAATGCCGGAGACCACGAAGCCGAGCACCGCGTTGATACCGATCAGCACCAAGAGCGATCTGACGTCGCCGCCGCGTTGCCGCTGCACGATGAACAGTGCGCCGAACAGGCCGAAGATGGCCCCGGAGGCGCCGACCACGGGGAT
The DNA here is from genome assembly GCF_059091245.1 of Arthrobacter sp. Y3225116. Lineage (NCBI taxonomy): Bacteria > Bacillati > Actinomycetota > Actinomycetes > Micrococcales > Micrococcaceae > Arthrobacter > Arthrobacter sp. Y3225116. The sequence goes on along the minus strand of NZ_JBNHGL010000014.1, from coordinate 2,209 downwards.
GTTGGGGGCGGAGAGCAGGAGTACGCCGACCGAGCCGCCGAAGCCGGACAGCAGGTACAGCGCAAGGAACCTCAGCCGCCCCAACAAGGGCTCCAGGTGCCGGCCCAGGATCCACAAGGCGTAGAGGTTGAAGGCAATATGCAGGAGGAAATTCGGCGAATGCAGGAAAGCCGAGGTGATCATCCGCCACGGTTCCGGCGCGTAGAACGGATTCGGAAGGGTGTAGACCGGCGCGTACAGGAACTTTTCGGTGAAGCCGGGAACGACCCACTGCAGCAGATAGGCAACGGCGCAGATGCCGATCAGGGTCAGCGTGACCATCGGACGGCCGACCGCGGCCGCCCCGCCATAGACGGTCCGGACAGTCGGCATGCTGCGCGCCGCTTCGTTGACGCAGTCGACGCACTGGACGCCGACCGACGCCGTGCGCTGGCATTCCGGGCAGGCCGGGCGTCCGCAGCGTTGGCAGCGCACGTAGGAGACGCGGTCGGGATGCCGCGGGCAGACGGGGACATCGGTCTGCGGCGGTTCGGCCGGCATTCCGTAGGACATGGAGGCGCTCCTGCTGGGAAAAGGTCCCCGCCCGGGTTCCGGGCGGGGACATTAGGCAACTTAGAGCTGCTCGACCGTGATGTTCTTGATGACCACGTCTTCCAGCGGCTTGTCCCGCTGGTCGGTAGCCACCGCGTTGAGGGAATCGACGACGGCGCGCGAAGCTTCGTCCGTGACGTCGCCGAAGATCGTGTGCTTGCCCTGCAGCCAGGTGGTGGGGACGGTTGTGATGAAGAACTGCGAGCCGTTGGTGCCGCGGCCGCCCTGGATGCCGGCGTTGGCCATGGCCAGCTTGTAGGGCTCGTTGAAGTTCAGGTCGGGGTTGATTTCGTCGTCGAACTGGTAGCCCGGGCCGCCGATGCCCTGGCCCAGCGGGTCGCCGCCCTGGAGCATGAAGTCCTTGATGATGCGGTGGAAGATGACGCCGTCGTAGAGCGGTGCGTTGGTCTCTTCGCCGGTCTGCGGGTGCTTCCAGGTGATCTCGCCGGTGGCCAGCCCGATGAAATTCTTCACGGTCTTCGGGGCGTGGTTCCCGAACAGGTTCACCACGATGTCGCCGTGGTTGGTGTGGATAGTGGCTTTAGCTGTAGCAATAGCAGTCATGGCACCATTCTTCCACGGCGATTCGCGACGGTTCCCGCCAGCGGCGGGTTCCGCGATGAGTGAAAATGCCGCGCGTTTCATCGCCGGCGTAGCCGTCCGCAAGTGCAGGAAGTAGGCTGATGAACGACCGTCACCATTTCCGGGAGGTAGTAGTGAAGAAGACCAAACGAATAGCGCACGACTCAGAAGGCAATGTTTTTGTCCTCGTGGGAACAGCCAAGGACTGGGCCTCTCCCAAGATGGCAGCCGCGCGGAACTGGGCCGTCCCGCGGATCGAAAAGGGCATCGAGACCGCTTCACCGCGCATTCAGGGGGGACTGCAGAAGGCCGCCAAGGATCTTTCCCACTCCGTAGTGACTGTAACGCCGAGAATCCAGGAGGGACTGGACAGCCTGGCCCCGAAGATTTCCCACGCTGTGGATGAGGCGGCTCCGCGCATTCAGGAGACCCTGGACCGGGCGGCCCCCGCCATCACCCATGCCCGGGACAAAGTGGTCGACGAGTACATCCCGACCGTCTCCGCACGGCTAGCCGCAACCGCGGACCAGGTGGCCAAGACGCTGGACAAGACTGCGCTGCCCGTTTCGGTGCAGGCCGCCGTCGTGAAGGCGGGCGGATCCAAGCGGGCCCTCAAGAAGGCCCAGAAGGCAGCCGCCGGGCATGCCAGGAAGGCTGCCAAGGAGCTGAAAAACCAGCAGAAGTCCGGCGGCGGCGGCAAGGGTTGGCTGATCGTGGGCATTCTGGCCGCGGCAGTGACGGCGGGAGTGGCCGCCTGGCGCGCTGCCCGGCCGGTCGAAGATCCGTGGAAGACGCCGGTCCAGCCGACGGCTGCGACTCCGGCAACGGGTCAAACCTCTACGACCCCGGCTCCGTCACCCTCGACCTCCACGTCGACCTCGACCTCGACCGGTACCGCCGCGGCTGCCGAGACCGCAACAGCCAAACATGCTGCCGCCCCGGCCGCGTCGGATGCCGCAGCGGGAACTTCGGCCTCCGATAAGGGTTCCGAGGCCGCGGCAGCCACGGCCAAGGCGACCGGCAGCGGCCCCACCAG
>NZ_JBNHGL010000013.1:0-37678 GCF_059091245.1 Arthrobacter sp. Y3225116 | reverse complement strand
CCGCTCGGCGGCGGGGAGCTGGCTGTTGAGCTCGTCCCGGAGCATCGCGCGCTGCTGCGGGGTCAACCGGTTGAAGGCTTCGGCGTGGGCCCGCTCCATGTCCTGGGGCGGTGCCGTCTGCAGCATGTACTTGTATTTCGCGATGGCCGCCTGGTCGGCGTCCCGGCCGGCGGGTTGACCGGGCCGGCCGTTGCGCGGCTGCGGCCGGGACGGATACCGCTGGCCGCCGTCGCCGCCGCCTCGGTTGTACCCGCCGTCGTAACCACGGTCTTGCCCGTAACCCCGGTCCTCGCCGTAGCTGCGGTCTTGCCCGTAACCACGGTTCTGGCCGTAGCCGCGGTTGTAGCCGCCGTCGTCACCACGGTCCTGGCCGTACTCGCGGTTTTGCCCGCGACCGTAGCCTGCATCCTGGCCGTAGCCCGGTTCCCGGCCGGAGTCCTGGGGCCGCGGCGGGCGCTGTTGCCCGGTGCGTTGGGCCAATTGCTCCTTGGCGTACTGGACAGCCTTTTGCTTGCCCTTTTGGACCAGCTTGTCGAACATTCCCACGGTTCCGCTCCTTGCCTGCCCGGTGGAAGCCGGTGCACGGGTGATCTCTCCCCGTTAAGAACTGCTGGCGACCGCAGAGAGTTCCGTCGGTTTCCCTAACCGGCGACGCGTTCGACCGCTTGCACGTGTTCGGGCCGCACCGGGGTGGTCTTGGCCAGGTACTCTGGGTGCTTTTCGACGTAGGCCTTGAAGTAGGGGCAGACGGTCACCACGGACACCCCGGCTGCGGCGGTGTCATCCAGCGAGTAGCGGGCCAGGCGTCCGGCCAGTCCCTGCCCGGCATACTCCTCGTCAACCGTGGTGTGGAAGAAGACCCGCTCGGGGCCCGACGGCCCCTCGAACGGCAACCAGTGGGCCTTGCCGATCACCTTGCCGCCGTCCACCAGTTCGTAGCGGCGCCGTCCGGCATTGCTGCGGACGGCGATGGGTGCGTCGGCTTCCACGGTTCCTCTTGATGATGGGTCGTCCCGGCAGTGCTCAGCCGCGGGGTCGCAGCTGGACGGTCGGCAACGTCGGGGCGGGCAGCGGTGCGGGCATCCCGTCGGGGAAGGGGCCGAACCGGGGATACGGAGCGCCGTCCGGATAGGTGCCGTTGTCCGGCTCCGGCGCCGGGTCGACGTCGATCTCGGACTGCCAGGCGGCGCGGTACGCCACGATCTCCTCATGGCTCCGGCCCACGAAGTTCCACCACATGATGATCTGCTCGCCCAGCGGCTGGCCGCCGATGAGGATCAGCCGGGCCGGGGCATCCCCGGCCTCGAGGACGAGGTGCTTTCGCCCGGGGGTGAGGTAAACCAAGTGGTCCACCGGGACCTCGTTCCCGTCCAGCCGGAGGTCGCCGGTATCCAGCAGGATTCCGTGTTCGAACCCGGCGTCCAGGTCGAGTTCCAGCCGGGACCCCGCACGCAGCGTGGCCTCGGCGCCGAGCAGCGGAGGAGTGTAGGTGTTGACCGGCGACGTGGAGCCGGCCAGCGAACCGAGGAAGACCCGCAACTCCGTCCCGTCGCCGACGACGGGTTCCGGGGCGTAATGTTCGAACGTCGGCGGCATGTTCCGGGTTGACTCCGGAAGCGCGAACCAAAGCTGCGCGCCGTGCAGGACGGTGGTGTCCGGCGTCGAAAACTCCTGGTGGGAAATGCCGCGGCCGGCGATCATGAGGTTCACTTCGCCCGGGCGCACAATGGCTTCAAACCCGGCCGAATCCCGGTGCGCGATCCTTCCGGAGAACAGCCAGCTGACCGTGGCCAGGCCGGTGTGCGGGTGGCGGGGAACCTGCATGCCGCCGGTACCGGATACCAGGTCGGGCCCGTAATGGTCCAGGAAGCACCAGGAACCGATCAGGCTGCGCCGTTTCTGCGGCAGGGTCCGGCGGACGTTCATGGCCCGGATGCCACCCAGCGGGACGTCTCGCGGCGCCAGGACCTCCGCGTCGGCGGAGTCTGCTTCCAGTGAACAGACAACTTCCCTCGGTGCCGCCTCCAGATTGCTCATGGCCCCAGTTTAGACGGGCGCCCGTAGCGTGCCGCCCGATGCACCGTTGCACCTGCACGCCGGTGCATCGGGGAGGATGGGGGGATGGACGAACTCGGCGAACTGTTGCGCAGCCTGGATTACTGGTGGATCTATCCTGCGGGTGCGCTCTTCGTGACCGTCTCCGCGCTGGTTCCTCCGGTGCCGAGCACCACGCTGTTCGTCGCGCTGGGATCGCTCTCGGTGCACTCGGACCACCTCAACCCCTACGTGTTGGCGGCAGCCATGCTGGCCGGGGCGGTAGCGGGTGACGCCGGCACGTTCTTCTTGGTGCGCCGCTTCAACCTCGCGGAGCGGAAGCTGTTCTCCGGGCGACACTGGCAATCAGGCTTCCGGAAGGCCCGCTCGGGGCTGGGGCGCAAGGGGCTGCCGCTGGTGCTGACGTCCAGGTTTGTTCCCATGGGGCGGGTGACGCTCAATGTGGCCGCCGCGATGATTCCCCAGCCCGGCCGCCGGTTCCTGGCGCACTCCGCCCTGGCCGGTGTGCTGTGGTCCGCCTACTCGGTAGGCATCGGCACCGCGTCGGGCGTGTGGCCGCAACTGTCCACCGAGTTCGCGGTGCTGCTCGCCATCGCCGTGTCCTTGGTGCTGGGGTCACTGATCAACCACACGCTCACATGGTGGGAAAACCGGCACCGGACGGAATCCCTCCGGAAGCAGGGCCGCTAGGCGGCCGCCGGCACCGGCAGGAAGCGCAGGTGCCGGCGACCGGCGTCAGGCCCGCTCTTCCACGCCGCACCAGTTGGCGATGAACAGCGCGATGCTCTTGGTGATTCGACGGACCGATTCGATGGACACGCGCTCGTCGAAGCCATGGATCGCTTCGGAGACCGGGCCGTAAACAAGCGCGGGCGTGTCGGCATAGAGCGCGAAGACGCGGCCGTCCAGGTAGCCCGGAGTGGTGAAACTGCCCAGCTCCTTGCCGAAGACCTGCTCGTGCGTGCTCTCCAGCAGGGACTCGGCTTCGCTGCCGGGCTCCAGCACGTAGCCTTCGGAGAAGAATCCGGTCTTGGTGGCAACGGCCTTGATTGGCTCGGGCCCCGTCCCCAGTCGGGCGAGGCACTCCTGCAGTTCCTGCCAGGCTTGCTCCGCCGGAATCCCGGGGTAGATGGCCGCCCGCACGTCAACTTCGCACCAGGCGGGCACGCTGGAGGGCCAGTCGCCGCCGATGATCTGCCCGAAGTTGAAGTTAATGGGGTGATCCAGGTCCTCGAAGTAGCGGTGCCGGCCCCGCTCCGCGTTCCACTTCTCCTCGACCTCGCGCAGGGCGGTGATGGCCGTATAGGCGGCGTCGATGGCGTTGAACCCGGTGCCCATCTCGCGCGGATGGGTCGGGTTGCCGGTGACACGCACCTTGAACCAGAGCACCCCGACGTTCGCCCGGACCAGCATGTCCTCTTCGGGCTCGGGGATGATGACCGCGTCCGCCCGGTAGCCGCGCATGAGCGCGGACAGGGAACCGTTGCCGGTGCATTCCTCTTCGACGACGGACTGGAAGTGGATGCGACCGGCAGGTTCGAGACCGGCCGCCCGGACGGCGTCGAACGCGAAGAGGTTGGCGGCCAATCCTGCCTTCATGTCGCCGGCGCCGCGGCCGTACATCCAGCCGTCGATGATGGGGGCATCCCAGGGGGAGCGCGACCACGCCTCTTCCGGCCCTTCCGGAACCACGTCGACGTGCCCGTTCAGGATGAGCGAGCGGCCGGTCTCGGCGGCCGGCCGGTAGGTGCCGACAACATTGTCGACGTCGTCGTAGGAGACGGTGACCGGGCCGAAGCCCGGATGCGTGGCGAGCTCGTCGGGGTCCAGCTGCCAGCGGTCCATTTCCAGGCCGCGGGCGGCCATCGCCGTGTGCAGCAGGTCCTGGGCGCTGCCTTCCGCGGTCCGCAGCGACGGGTGCTTCACCAGCTCCTGGGTAAAGGCCAGCTGCGCGTCGAACGCGGCGTCGACGGCATCGAGAATACGTCGGGACTGTTCGTCATTGATCATCCGAATGCTCCTTGATATGGCGCGGGGGAGCCGCCCGGCTGGACGGCTCCCCCGCGAGGTGGTGGAGAGTCTGGCTTCCGACGGCGGTGTCCGCCGGAGACCGGAGCCCGCCCCGGGGTGGGGCGGGCGTGGGGATTTAGCTGTCGGCTACGATCTGCTTGTCCTTGACGCGCAGCCGCTCGCCGAGGAATCCGCCAACGGCCGTGAGCAGCGCGATGATGGCAAGGATCATGGCAGCGCCCCAGGACTGGTTGCCGGAGACGCCGAGCATGGCGGTGGCGATCATCGGCATGAAGCCACTGGTCGCGCCGGCGATGTTGTAGCCCAGGGCCACGCCGGAGTAGCGCAGTTTTGCCGGGAACAGTTCGGTCAGCAGCGCGCCGTTGACCGCGTACGCCACGGCGATCAGCATGATGCCGAACGTGATGGCCAGGGTGATCAGCAGCGGGGACTTGGTGTCGATCATGGCGAATAACGGGAAGGCCAGGACGGCGGTGAGGATGCCGCCCCACATGGTGACCTTGCCCGGGCCGATCTTTTCCGCGAGCCGGCCCATCAGGAGGGTGACGATGATCTGCGCGACGGCGGCGATCAGGGTGGCGTTGACCATCACGTTGCGGTCCACACCCAGGGTGTTGACGCCGTAGCTGACCACGAAGGTGGTGATCATGTAGAAGCCGCCCACGCCCAGCAGGGCGGCGAGCACGGCAACCACCAGGCGGCCGCCGGCATTGCGGAAGACGTCGAAGGCCGGAACCTTGGAGGTCTCTTCCTGGGCCAGGAGATCCTTGAAGATCGGTGATTCTTCCACCTTGAGTCGGATCCACAGGGCGATCAGGAGCATCGGGAAGGCCAGCAGGAAGGGGATGCGCCAGCCCCAGGCGTCAAAGAAGTCGGAGGGGAAGAGCAGCACGAGCGTGAACGCCGTGGAGGCCATCAGGGTCGCCACCGGCGAGCCGACCTGGACCAGGGCGGCATACCGGCCGCGCTTCTCGGCCGGGGCGTGCTCGACGGCCATCGTGACCGCGCCGCCCCATTCGCCGCCCACGGCCAGCCCCTGGACGAGCCGCAGGACGGCGAGCAGGATCGGCGCAGCCAGGCCGATGCTGCCGAAATCGGGCAGCAGACCGATCAATCCGGTGGCGATACCGATCATGACGATGGTGGTCAGCAGGGCGGGCCGGCGGCCGTACTTGTCGCCGATGTAGCCGAAGAGCATGGCGCCGATCGGACGGGCTGCGAAGCCGACACCGAAGGTGGCGAACGAAGCCAGCAACGCGGCCGTGGGATCCAGTTCCGTGAAGAACAGGCGGTTGAACACCAAAGCCGCGGCCGTGCCGAAGAGGTAGTAGTCGTACCACTCGAGAGCCGTTCCGACGAAGGCGGCCCGGGCGATCTTGCCTGCGTCCTTGCCGGAGACTTTCGGCGGAGCGCCGGGGGTGTTGAGAGATTGCGGCGTCGTCACGTATTGCCTTTCAAGCTGTGCGGGGCCGGCACCGTTGGAGGTGGCAGCGGCAGCCCGTAATTCCTATGCCCTGAACGGAGGACATCCCGAGGTAGAGCTGTGAAGTACCTCTCGACTGTAAGGTAGTGCCATTCCCCTGAACAATGACAATACACACCGGCTTGACAGCGCTCACTTGTGCCTTTTCACAACTTGTGCCCATTTTTGTAGTCCGCCAGCGCCACCAGTGCGAGCGCTGCCTGCGCCGGAACCGTCATGTCCAGCCCGATGACTTCCTCCAGCGAATGCAACCGGTTGACCACCGTGTTCCGGTGGCAGTACAGTTCCTCCGCGGTTTCCTTAATCGAACCGGTGCGGCCGTAACTTTGCGCCACCTGCAGCAACCGCTGGCGCTCATGCGGCGTGCAATGGTCCAGTGCCGTGGTGACGGGGAGCGAGAATCCGGGGAGCGCTTTCTCCAGGAGGTCCCGGGCAATGGACATCCAGGTGCCCGCGATGGTGGCCAGCCCCGTATCGGCACCGTGCTTGGCGGCCAAAACCAAAGCCGCCGCTGCCGCCTGCGGAATCGCGGCCAGGCCCTCCACGCCGGGCATGTAACCGGCCGGAAATTCGGGCGGATCGTCCTGCCAAGTTCGCCCGGCACGGCTTACCCGGAAAAGGTAGAGGGCGCCGGCGCGTTCGTAAGAGAAGGTGTGACGGTCGGCCGCAGGCTGATCCGGCAGCTTCGCCACGGACTCCTTGGTGACCGCAATCAGTTCAAACACGTCCGAGCTCTCTACTTCCAAGCCGGCGGCGATGTCGGAGACCTCGCCGGTGTTTTGAGTATCGGTGTTAAAGAGCCGCGAAAGCAGCCGTTGCCGGTGCAGCTGCTTGTCGCGGGCAAGCAGGGCTTCCTCTTCCGAAAACGCCTGCTGAATGCTGCTGACGTATCTCTCCACAGTGTCCAAGACCCGGTCCATGTTGGCAACGAGCACGTCGGTGCCGTGCCCCCGCGCAACGCGTTCAAGGCCTTTCCATAAGACCCTGAAGTCGTTGCGTACCGCGCTGAGGAAGGCCTCCAACGGGACCCCCTGGCGTGCCCGGCGGGAAGCCACGTCCCTCGGCAGGGACCGAAGATCGGGGGGCAACTCAAGGCCGGCCATCTGGAACAGGAACATCTCCATCGTGTCCACCGCCGTCCGGCGGACATCCTCGTCCGGAACCAATGCCCCCTCGTAGGAGATGGCGGCAAAGCGCTCCAGGAAGTCGCTGACCAGTAAATCGCGTTCCTGCCACAGGCGCCGGATAAGTTCGGTCCACGCAGGTTCGGCAGACGGGTCGGGATTGAAGTCCCGGTGCTGGCTGGCGCTGTGGGGGAAGGGCTCTACGCGCGGCTCGCTCATTTACCCATCTTATGCAATCGCCTAATCCTTCCACTGGAGATGGCGTCTTTTGTCCATTGAGCGTGACATTGCTCCAGTGTTGAAATGGAGGCGGCGCCCTGCACGGCCGGCCGCGCCATCTACCGCTCCGGGCACGCCGCAGCGAAAGCACGAAGAGGACTCATGCTCGTCGATCTCCTGATCCGCAACGCCCGCATACTGACCCAGGACCCCGGACATCCGGTTGCCGAAAACCTGCTGATCCACGACGGGAAGGTGCTGGCACTCGACGTCGATTCGCAGGCCGCGCCCAGGGCCCGGAGGGTCGTCGACGCCGCCGGCGCGGTCATCGTCCCCGGCTTTAATGACGTGCATGCCCACAGCGTCTGGTTCGGGCTCGGCCTGATGGAAGCGAACCTGGGGACGGTCGCCAGCCTCGAAGAGGCCTATGCGGTGATAGCAGACGCCGCGTCCACGCTGGCGGAGGACGAATGGGTGGTGGCCTCCGGGTACAGTCCGCTGCTGCACGGCGGAGCGCAGCCTGACCGCGACCGGCTCGATGCTGCCGCCGGCGGCCGCCCGGTATGGATCAAGCACTCCTCCGGCCACGCCTGCAACGTCAACGGCGTCGCACTCGATCTGATTGCCGCACGCGGCGTCGACCTTGCCGCGCCGATCGATGGCGGCGTCGTTGTCACGGATGCGGAGGGTCGGCCCACCGGGCTGCTGGAAGAGAACGCCATGCGGCTGGTGCAGGACATCATGCTGCCCTACCCGCTGGCGACCATCGAACGTGCGCTGGACCTCGCGACCACCCACTATCTGACCGAGGGCATCACCAGCGTCACCGACGCAGGCATCGCCGGCGGTTGGATCGGCTACTCACCGCGCGAGTTCGGCGCCTACCAGAGTGCGCGGGACAAGGGGCTGCTGAGCGTCCGGATGCAACCCATGCTGGTACTGGATGCCTTGCACGAGGTTCCAGGGCACGACGCAGACCCGGTCTCGCGCGGCCTCGATGCCGGCATCCGCACCGGCCTGGGGGACGACTGGCTCCGGCTGGGACCGGTGAAAATCTTCAGCGACGGATCGCTGCTGGGCAGCACCGCTTACGTCACCGAGGAGTATGTCGGCTGCCCCCACAACCACGGCTACCTGCAGATGGACGCCGAAGTGCTCCGCGCAGCGTCCCTCGAGGCATACCGGGCCGGTTGGTCCATCGCGATGCACGCGATCGGGGACCACGCCATCGACCACGCGATCGACATTATTACCGAAGCCCAGGAAACCTCCGGCCGCAGGCCGCTGCCCAACAGGATTGAGCACGGCGGCGTGATCCGGCCGGAGCAGCTGGACCGCATCGCCGCGGCCGGCATCGTTCTGGTGCCGCAGCCGCATTTCATTACCGAGTTCGGCGACGGCATGGCGCGGCTGCTCGGTCCGGAGCGGACGGCCACGTCCTACCCGGCCAACAGCCTGCTGCAGCGCGGCGCAACCCTGCCGGGCAGCTCGGACCGGCCGGTGTCCAACGGCCGTCCGCTCGACGTGATCCAATCGTTCGTGCAGCGGCTGACCCCGTCCGGAGAGGTCTACGGCCCCGACGAGCGGATTACCGCGGCCGAGGCGCTGGCCGCCTACACCGTCGGTTCCGCGGCGGCCACGGGAGCCGGCGACACCAAGGGCCGGCTGGCGCCGGGCATGCTGGCCGACCTGGTCTTCCTGGACCAGGACCCCACCGACGTCGAGCCGTCCCGCATCAGCGCCACGCAGGTGCTGGCCACCATGGTGGGCGGCGACATCCGCTTCGGCGCGGACAACTTCCCGGCGCGGGAATCCGCGGACGCGGCGATGGCGTCGACGGGGGAGGAAACCCGATGAGCACGACCGGCCAGGAATTTCTTGACGACTTCGCCGCCATGTCCGGATTCGGCGCGACCGCGGGCGGCGGCGTCGACCGGCAGGCCGGTACGCCGGAGGATCACGCCACACGCCGGTGGTTCGGCGAGTGGCTGGCGCGGCACGGCTTCACCGAAAAGGTAGACGCCGCCGGAAACCAGTTCGGAACCCTCGAACTCGTTCCCGGTGCTCCCTATGTCCTGCTCGGCTCGCACCTGGACTCCCAGCCGCTGGCCGGGCGGTACGACGGCGCCTACGGCGTGCTGGCCGGAGCCCACGCCGCTGCCCGCATCGCGGCCGAAGCTGCCGCCGGCGGGATCGACCCGGTCTACAACGTGGCCGTGGTCAACTGGTTCAACGAGGAAGGCAGCCGCTTCACCCCCAGCATGATGGGCAGTTCCGTCTTCACCGGGAAGCTGCCACTGGAACAGGCGCTCGCCACCGCGGATCCGACCGGGACGACCGTTGCCACCGCGCTGGCCGCCGGCCACCGCACCGCCGATGACGGCGCCCCCCGGCTCGCCGACGTGGCCCGTTACGCCGAGATCCATATCGAGCAGGGCCGCAGCCTCGAAGAAACCGGCACGCAGGTCGGAATCGTGGACCGCACGTGGGCGGCCAGCAAGTACCGCGTCACGGTCGACGGGGAGCAGTCGCACACCGGCTCCACCCGGATGGAGGACCGCAGGGACGCCGTCTACGGAGCCGCCCTCGTCATCTCCGCCGCCCGCGACCTCGCCGGAGAGTTCGCCCCCGGGCAACTGCACACCTCGGTCTCCGAGATGTACGTGTTGCCCAACTCGCCGGTGACCATTGCCCGCCAGGCCGTCATGAACCTGGACCTGCGGTCGCCGGACGAGGACGTCCTGGCCCGCGCCATGGAGTTGCTGGACAAAAAGATCGCCGAGGCGGAGACGGCGTCCCGCACCACGGTCGGCCTCGAGCTGACCCACCGGTGGGGCCTGGTGTCCTACCAGCCCGCGGGCGTGGCGCTCGGGATCGCGAGCGCGGAGCGGCTCGGGTTCAGCCACACGGACATCATGACCGTGGCCGGCCACGACTCGACCAACCTGAAGGATGTTGTCCCGACGGTCATGCTCTTCGTTCCCAGCGTCGAAGGCATCTCCCACAACGAGGCCGAATTCACCCGGGACGAGGACGCCCTGCGCGGCGTGGAACTGCTGACCGAAGTCGCGCGGCGGCTGGTCCGCGGCGAACTCGCGGCTGGTTAGCAGCCGGACGGCGGCTTCAGGCGCTGTCCTCGGAAGCATGACGGCAGAGAACCCAGACGTTGTCCTCCCCGTGGCGTTCGAAGGTTACGGTGCTGACCAGGGCGTGGATCAGGTCGAGTCCGCGGCCCGACTCCGCCTCCGGGTCGACGTCGTGCCCTTGGGGGTTCGTGATGCCGGGGCTGGAAGGTGCTGCGCCGATTTCGGAAATGCGGGCTTCCAACCGGCGGGACCAGATGGTGATCTCAACGCCGAGCTGGAGGGGAGTTTCGGAAGCGGGGACGGCGTGCTGGACCACGTTCGTGGCGGCCTCGATCACGGCGGTCGAGAAGGCCATGCGGTCCAGGTCCGGAACAAAGTCGGCTTTCGTCCACAGCGCCTCGAAGTCCTCGTGCAGGGCCTCGACGGTTTCTGCCGTGGCCAGCCCCTGGCGTGACGTTCGGGCGAGGACCTCAGTCATCGGAAAACGCTGCGTCGACGCTCTGGTAGGGAGTCAGCACGCGGTGCATGCTGGTCAGCTCAAGCACCATCCTGACCTGCGGCTGCACGTTCGCGATGCGGAGATCGCCCCCCGCTTGCCGGGCGATCTTCAGGCAGCCGATCAGCGCCCCGAGCCCGGACGAGTCCATGAACTCGGTACCCGCCATATTCACCACCACATGGTGGTTTCCTTCAGCCACGACGGCGGCCACCACTTCGCGGAGGCGGGGTGCTGCGACCATGTTCAGCCGGCCGCTGCCGTTGACCTCGGCATAGGCAGGCGTGGTCTCAACGGTGAACTGCATCCACGTTCCTTTCGTCGGGTTTGAACCCTTTGTACCTGACGGCCTTGACCAGCACGCTCAGGATCAGCAAATCAAACATAACCCAGGCCACGTTCACCAGCGTGCCCACCGGTTCGTTCAGCCCGGCGGCCAGTCTTGCCGCTCCCGTCAGGAGGGCAGCAACCAGCAGAGCCATCGTGACCAGCTGGGGTGCGATCAGGTTCCAGCTGCTCCCCCCGGATTGGCGGGCTTTCGGAGTGACGGCAAAGCCGAGGGGGCGTCCCAGCCACACATTCCGGGCCGCCGTCGTGCAGGCCTTGATCCACGTAGGGAAGAGGGCGAGGCTGTACTGCTGCCCGCGCCAGGTGCTGACGCCCTTGCCCACCACGGCGAACAGCAGTTGGTTGACCACCATGAACGGGATGAACCGGATGAAGAAGTCCTCGCTCAGGCTGTTGACGGGGAGGATGCCCAGGGTGAGGTAGATGACTGGTGCGGCGAAGTAGATCACTGCGGCAAAGCCGCTGAGGTAGCTCCACATCGTGGAGAAGTACATCAGTCGTTGGCCGAGCCTCAGTCCGCGTTGCGCCAGCGGGTTCTCGCGCAGCATGACCTGGACGGTGCCCTGGGCCCAGCGCAGCCGCTGCGTGAGCATGGTTTTGAGGTCCTCTGGGGCGAGGCCGTGGGCGAGAACCTCGGGGTGGTAGACGCTGTGCCAGCCCATCGAATGCAACCGCATCGAGGTCGCCATGTCCTCCGTCACGGAGATAGTCGCCAGCGGCATCACCGGCTGGGCTTCGTCCGGGCGTTCAATCGAGACTGCGTCCAGCACGGCCTGCACTGATCCCAGCGCCCCCAGCGGGGACCAATCGCGCCGGGACATCCGCTCCACCGCGCCGTCCAATTCGTCCGGCTCGGGTGCACCCACCGGGCCCCCGAGTTCCATGGCGGCGATCTCGGCCAGGTCCGCTTCCACGGCCGCGAAGTTCTCGGCAACCAGGGACCGCACGGCGTCGTCGACCTTCTTCCGCAGGTCGTAGGTGATTTCACTGAGCGACCCGCCGCTTCGGAGCCTGGCCCGGGCCGTGTCGGTGGCCGCCTCCACGTCGTCGAGCAGCATTGCCACGAGCGGATCTGCCGCCTCCGGGGATCGGCGGGCCTTGCGGATGGCACTTCGCGCCCCTGCCAGCGCACGGTGAACCCCGCGCTCGACTTCGGTGACATAACCGGCCAGGCCCAGTTGCATCAATGCTTCGCGCCGAAGCAGGGCGTTCGAGCCACAGAAGAACGCTGCGTTCCACCCGTCCTTGCCTTGCTGGATGGGCCCGTAGAACAGCGGGGCCTGGCTGCCCAGCGGATCGTCGGCCGAAACGTTGCTGAAGTACTGGGGGGTCTGGACGAGCGCGACACGGCGCTGGTTGAAATAGCCCAGCGTCTTGTCCAGGATGTCGGGCCGGGGGATTTGGTCGGCGTCGAGGATCAAGAGGAATTCCCCGTGGGTCATCATCAGCGCGTTATTCAGGTTGCCCGCTTTGGCGTGCCGCGGCTTGTCCGCCCAATCACCGGTGCGGGTCAGGTAGCCCAGCCCATGGCTGGCGGCGAGTTCGCCCAGCTCCGGCCTGGCGCCGTCGTCCAGGATCCAGGTGCTGTGGGGGTAACGGATGGCCCGCGCCGCCAGCGCGGTGGCCATGACCAGGTCCAGCGGCTCGTCGTAGGTGGTGATGAAAACGTCGACGGTGGCGTCCGCAGGCGGGGGCGGCGGCGCCTTCCGCACCCGGAACCGCCAGACCGTTAGGCCAAAGAGTCCGACGTCGATCAGGCTGTAGGTCTCGGCCAGCACCAAGGGGACGGCTATCCACCACGCCGACCAGTTGAGCGAGTCGAGCCAGCGCCACGCCAGGTAGTTGGTTCCGAGGATGACCGTCAGAACCACCAGCAGACGGATGGCGAAACGTTTCACGTGCCGACCGGGCTGTCTGCCGGGCATCGACGCAGCATCACGGCGGTAATGTCGTCCGCCACGGCGGCGCCGGCAAGGTCCAACACGGCATCGCAGACGTCCCGGGCATCAGCACCGGAGCTGGCCACGGCGGCCACCGCGTCCATGGCTGCATCCACCGACTCGAAGGCATCGAGAAGCCCGTCGCTGAGCACAAGGAGCGACTCCCCGGGCTCCAGCAGCAGACGGCTTGCGGCCCACGTGCTGCCCGGGACGGCGCCGACGGGCGGACCACCCGAGGGCAGGCGGCGCAGGCCGCCGTCGTAGACGTGCAGCCCAAGCCCGTGCCCCGCGTCCACGTAGTCAACCGTTGAGTTCCCCGCGTCCAGCCTGGCATGGAAGATCGTCACGAAGGAGTCGGACTGGGCCAGGTCGCTCTCGAGCGCCTGGCTTGCCGCGTGGAAGGCCGGGGCTATGTCCGGGTGCCCGTTGGAGGCACGCAGCACCGCACGGACCGTCGCGGCGATGAGGGCGGCGCCCATGCCCTTACCCATGGCATCGGCGACCGTCAGTTGCAGTCCGTTCTCCGTGGCGCACCAGTCGAAAAAGTCCCCGCCCACGCTACGGCTGGGCCGGCAACGGCCGCCGATCTCGTAGCCTTGGAGTCTCAGGGGTTCGGCGGGCAGCAGGCTGCGCTGAACCTCGGCGGCGCGTTCCTGATCTTCGCTTGGCTTCGCCTCTACGGGTTGGGACCGTGGGCGGCGGAAAAGCGCTCCGATTCTTGCCTGGAGTTCCCGGGGGCTGAACGGCTTGCTGATGTAATCGTCGGCGCCCGTGTTCAACCCGCTGAGCCGGTCCATTTCCTCGGCGCGCGCGGTGATCATCAGTATGTAGGCGTCTGAAAAAGTCCTGACCTGCCGGCAGACTTCAATGCCATCCAGATCGGGCAGGTTTAAGTCCAACGTAATGAGGTCGGCGCCGCCGTTGCGGACCAGCTCGATACCGTCCCGCCCGTTTTCTGCTTCCGCAACCGTGAAGCCTTGGTCGGTGACGATTTGGGCCAGCAACCGGCGGATGTCCGCGTTGTCCTCGACTATGACGGCACGGCGGTTGCTGGGGGCAGCTGGCATGCTTTCATTAAGGCGGTTATCTTCCCGTTTGTCACATCCGTCACTGCAGAATCCGCCCGTGACGACGATATTGGAGTCGCCGCCATGGAAAAAATCCTCGATCTGCTGATTTTGAACCGCGTGAAGTTCCATACCCTCTCCCTGCGCGGGCGGGTTGTGATGAGTCAATTGCCGCTGTCCATCACCATGCTGTTCCTGGGCGTGGGCACGTGGCTTTTTTCTCCCCCGCTCCTGGCGAATCCGCTCTTTGAACTCAGCATGGTGCTGAACGCCGTGCTGCTGGCGGCCTGTTTCTTCGTTCCGTGGGAGAAGCTGCCCTACCCGTCCTTCCTGATCATTCCGCTGCTGGATTTCATTCCCATCGCACTGCTGCGCGAAGGCGCCGGGTCGCTCCTGACAGGGGTAGGGCTGCTGGCCGCGTTCCCGGTGATCTGGCTGGCGGCCTCCGGTCAGCTGCCGCGGCTGTCCGTGATCGGGGGTGCGCTGGCCGCCCTGGCGATGGTGTGGATTCCGGTGTTCCTCAAGCAGCCTGCCGTCACATTCGAAGCGTTAATCCACCCGCTGCTCATCCCGTTTATGATGTTGGCCATCGGCATTACGGTCCGGGTCATGACCGCGAGCATGATGGAACAGCAGCGTGTGGTCGAGGCCAAGGACGCCAAGCTCCGCGCGCTGCTGGAAGCCAGCGACAAGCGCGAACGGCTCCTGTCGACCGTCGTCAGTGCGGTGAACGTGGGGGTCCTGGCCGTCGATGAGGACGGCGATACCATCCTGCGCAACCGTCGGCAGGAAGAGCTGCGCCGCCTCGTGCTGCCCCCGGGCGACGAGGACGCGCCGGAGTCCAGGCTCGAGCTCTATGCCGACGGAGGCAAATCGCTCATGCCGGTCCAAGATCGGCCCATCTGCCGCGCAGTACGGGGCGAGTCGTTTTCCGAATACCTGGTCTGGTTCGGCCGGCCCCCGCGGCAACGGGTACTCTCCGCGTCGGCCCAGGCGATGGTCGACGGCGGCGGCCGGCGCGAAGGTTCGGTACTCGCCTTCAACGACGTCACGGAACTGGTGTCCGCGCTGGAAGCGAAAAGTGATTTCCTGTCCAGCGTGTCCCACGAACTGCGAACCCCGCTGACCTCCATCCAGGGGTATGCCGAGTTGCTGGCCCTGACACCGGACCTGCCGGAGAACATGGCCGCAGGCCTGGACACCATCCTCCGGAATTCGGACCAGCTGCTCGCACTGGTCAAGGATCTGCTGGGCACGGCCGCCGGCTTCTCTGACCTGCAGCCGGTTCCTGCGGATCTGGGGGATATTGTCGCGCAGGCCGTAGCAGCAGCAGAACCTCGGGCCGCCGCCGGCGGCATCACGCTCGCCGTAGAGGCACCGCTCGCCCTGCGGGTGGTCTGCGACCCGGCGCGCGTCCGGCAAGTGTTGGATAACCTGCTGTCCAACGCCATCAAGTACTCCCCGCAGGGCGGTGACGTCACGGTCAGCTGCGCCGGCGACGACGAAATGGTTCGGTGCGAGGTGGCCGACCGGGGCATGGGGATGGGTGCCGAGGAGAGCCGCAACGTCTTCACGCGGTTTTTCCGCAGTCCCGCAGCCCGCCGGAGTTCCATCCCGGGGCTGGGCCTCGGACTTGCCCTGTCCAAGGACATCGTGGAACGGCACGGCGGCAGCATTAGCTGTGAAAGCGAGCCCGGCAGGGGCAGCGTCTTCACGTTTACCCTGCCCGTCGGGGGGCCGCCCCGTGACGATGAATCCGACGCCGATAACGGCAGCGGCCACGGCGCCGTCGTCGGCGCCCGGCAAGAGCCGTAACCCCGCCGCCCCGCGCCGCCGCAACGGCCGCCCCTTGCGGCGGAGATCACACTTGGCAACACTTGTTTCACGGGGGAAACTCCCCGTCGCAGTTGGCCATGCTGCAACAAGGAGGCCGCCATGGGCGCCGCCGCTCCGCATACTCCCTCCCATGATCAAGTCCTGGAGGCCGTGGCAGGCATTGTCGGGGCTTTCGCAGCTACCGACACCGAACGCTACTTCGCGGCATTCGCCCCGGACGCCAGCTTCGTTTTCCACACGGAACCGGCGCGCCTGGACAGCCGCGACGGGTACGAGGTGCTGTGGGCGCGGTGGCTTGCCGAGGGGTGGCGTGTGGTCGCCTGCGGATCCACGAACCAGCACGTGACGGCCTTCCCCGGCGGCGCGGTCTTCGTGCACGATGTGGCAACGACCGTTGCCCTGCCGGACGGCGAAGACTCATACCTTGAGCGTGAAACGATCGTCTTCCGCTACGAGGACGGCGGTCTTATCGCGGTGCACGAGCATCTCTCACCGATGCCGCCCGCGGCGCAGGTCCAGGCCCCGCCTACCTAAATCCTTACGTCCCGAGGACCACCATGAACCTCTACCAGCGCCTCGATAACCACCTGCAGCAGAACGCGGACGGCTTCGGCCCCATCCGCGGCACCTTGTCCACCCCCCGGATCGGAATGATCTGGTTGGCCGCAAACTTCGTGGTCACCACCCTGCTGACCGGCACGCTTTTCATCCCCGGCATCGACTTCGGCTCCGCCATCTGGCTCATCGTCATCGGCACCTTGGCCGGCGCCGTTGTGCTGACGCTGATCGGCAACATCGGCACCCTGACCGGCCTGCCCACCATGGCCATCACCCGCGGGGCTTTCGGCACCCGCGGCAGCCTGCTGCCGGTCGCCGCCAATGTGATCATCCTGATGGGCTGGAGCTGGGTGCAGGCCATGCTTGCCGGCGTCACCGTCAATTACGTGGTGGCGCAGCTGACCGGCTTCTCCAACCCGATCCTGTTCGCCGTGCTGTGCCAAACACTGGTCGTGTGCCTTGCCATCCTCGGACACGAAGGCATCGCGAAGGTAGAGCCGTGGCTCGCCGTCGTCATTCTCGCGATCATGATGTACGTCTTTACCACCGCTTTCACCACGTTCGGCCCGGCGGAGTTCGGCGGCATCGGCGTGGACGCGACGCTCGGTTACACCAGCTTCGTGGTGCTGGACATCGTGATCGCGACGGCCATCTCCTGGACCGTTCTGTCCGCCGACTTCAACCGCCTGGCCAAGTCCAGCCGCGCCGGCATCCTCGGCTCCGGCATCGGCTACACCATCTCCACGGTTCTGGCCATGTCGCTGGGCGCCACCGCCATCGGCTACGTGATCCTCTCGGGCGAGCCGGCTGCCGAGTTCGATCCGACCGTCATCGTGGCCGCCTTCGGCACCCCGCTGGCCATCGTGATCTTCATGTCCGTCATGGCCACCAACACGATGGTGGTCTACGGGATGGTCACCACGATCGTGAATGCGCAGTCCCGGTGGAAGCTCCGGTTCCTGCCCACAGCCCTGGTGGTCGGCGTCATCTCGATAGCCGGGTCCACCTGGCTGGCCCTGTTGAACCAGTTCACCGACTTCCTGGTCACGATCAGCGCGTTCTTCGTGCCGGTGTTCGCGATCATGATCGTGGATTACTACATCATCAAGCGCCGGAGCTACAGCCGCGACATCCTGAGTGAAGGAGGCGGAAGGTACTGGTACACCGGCGGGGTGAACTGGGCGGCCATCGGAGTATGGGTCATCGGTGCTGCGGCCTCCTACGTGCTGACCTACCTGTGGCCCAGCCCCGTGGGCGCAACCATCCCGGCCTTCGTGCTCAGTTTCCTGCTGTACCTGGCCCTGTCCATCAAGAGCCGGGAACGATTCCCCGGCGAACGGGCCGGGCACCTGGCGGAGCAGCCGGGAGCAGAGCCCGGCGCCGAGCTCCCCAGCGCCGGGGGAGACTGAGCCCGCCGTGGGGTGCGTGGACCTGACCCACCCCGTCTCCTCCGGGATGCAGGTCTACCCCGGGGACCCGCAGGTGAAGATCAGGCGTGCGCTGACCATTACGCAGAACGGGGTTGAGGTCTCCGAAGTGCAGTTGGGCAGCCATACCGGCACCCACTTTGATGCGCCGTGCCACAGCATCGACGGCGGCCGCACCACCTCCGAGGTGCCCCTCGACGAACTTGTCGGCGACGCCCTGGTGCTGCAGGTTCCGGACCTCGCCGCGGGGGAGGAGATCCGCTGGCACCGGCTGGCCGGCCAGGTGCCGGGGAACGTGCCCGCGATCGTGGTGGTGGCCACCGGGTGGGCCCGGCACTTCGGCACCGAGGCGTACCTGGACCACCCGGTGCTGTCCCGGGCGGCAGCGGATGAACTGGTGCACCGGGGCATGCGCGTGCTGGCCGTGGACACGCTGAATCCCGACCGCACCCTGCAGCCTGCCGAGGGCTTCAGCCTCCCGGTGCATGAGCTGGTGCTGGGTTCCGACGGCCTGATCGTGGAAAACATCAGGCACGCCACCACGCTGCCGGCCAGCTGCCGGGTCGGCTTCTTCCCGCTCAAGCTCACCGGAACGGACGGCGCCCCGGTCCGTGCCGTCGCCTGGACGTAGCCCCGAACGACGACGGGGCCCGCCTCCGCGAGACGTAGCCCCAAACGACGACGGGGCCCGCCTCCGCGAGACGTAGCCCCGAACGACGGCGAAACTCGCCTGCGGGAGGTGGGCTCCGCCGTCGTTGTGGTTTTGACGGGTCAGTCCTTGGGCGTGGACTTGGCCGGATCGACGAAGGGCTTTCGGACGACCTGTCCTTCGCGGACTCCCTCGGGCGTGTGGATGGACAGCGTGGTGCCTTCGCCGCTGAGGTCGATCGGCACCATGGCCAGGCCGATGTTCCGTTCCAGCCGCGGGGAGTGGCAGGCGCTGGTGACCTCCCCGATGGTGGAGCCGTCACCGACCGAGACCGGGAACGGCTCGATCATGGAACCGTCGTTGTAGCTGCCCAGCGGCTCGCCGCCG
This sequence comes from Arthrobacter sp. Y3225116, assembly GCF_059091245.1. Taxonomy (NCBI): domain Bacteria; kingdom Bacillati; phylum Actinomycetota; class Actinomycetes; order Micrococcales; family Micrococcaceae; genus Arthrobacter; species Arthrobacter sp. Y3225116. The sequence continues at coordinate 18,972 of NZ_JBNHGL010000013.1, read as the reverse complement.
ATCTCCACGCCGACCATCAGCCGGTCGATGCCCTTCTCCCGGATGCGGCCGAGCGCTTCTTTGCCCACGAAGTCCGCTTCCTGGTCCAGATCGACCATCCAGTTGTAGTCGTAGCCGACCTCCAGCGGGTTGGTGCCGAGGGTGATGTCGCACCCGTAGGCCAGCATGCCCGCCTCGATCCGGCGGATGTGGCAGGGGCCGATGACCCGCAGGTCGTGCGCCTGGCCGGCTTCCCAGACGGTGTCCCAGAGGCGCCCGGCGTTTTCGGTGGCGTTGTAGAGGTAGATCTCGTAGCCGACCTCGCCGGTGTAGCCGGTCCGGCTGACCACCACGTCCATGCCGTTCAGGCTGTGGTGCTGCATGTAGTAGTACGGCATGTCCAGGATCTGCGGGCCGAACAGGTCGGACATGAGCCCCTTGGCCTTCGGGCCTTGGACCTGGACGGGCGCCACGTCCACCTCTTCCACCGTGACGTCCCAGCCGCCGGCGTGCGCCAGGCCCATGGCCCACAGGTGCACGTCACTGTCCGCCAGCGAGAGCCAGAACTTGTTCTCCTCCACGCGCAGCAGGATGGGGTCGTTGATGATGCCCCCGTCGGCGGCGGTGATGAAGGCGTACTTGCACTGGCCGGCCTCGCACTTGGTCAGGTCCCGCGGGGTGAGCATGTTGGTGAAGTCGAAGGCCTGCGGTCCGCTGATCTGCAGTTGCCGCTCCACGCCGACGTCCCACAGGGTGACGTCGTTCAGCAGTGACCAGTACTCGCTGACCGGGTCGCCGTAGTGGCGCGGGTGGTACGTGTGGTTGTACACGCTGTAGGCCGCGACGCCGTGCTCCCGCGACTTCCAGAAGTACGGGGACTTGCGCAGCCGGGTGTAAAGGGTGACGGCCGGGTTGGGGTTGACGCGGGACGAATCGGTGCCGTTGAACTGGGCGGAGCCAGAATCGAGAATCTCCGACATAGGGGCTTCCTCCTTCGAGGTTCTGGCGCCAGCCGGACCTGAGGAGTTGCGCATGATGCGCAACTTTGCGCCATGTGAGACTGCCATGGTGGCAGCCGCTGTGCCGGGGAGTCAAGGGGCAGTGCCATCCGATTGAGCGGTGCCGCGGCGTCCCATCTGCGGCGCCGGTGCGGGGCCGCGAGGGGTTCCACCGGCCGGCATTCCCGGGGACATCGGCCGCACGCGTGAGATAATTGAGGCAGCCAAGCTCGCGGGTCAGGGGCGGGTCCATCCGCATGGATCCGAGCCGATCCGCGTGCTCACATTATCGAAGCTCCGGTTTGCGGACCGCAGTTTCGATGCGTGGGACGACCGTCTGGCGCGAGGGCCCCCGAGCGCTCCGTCCACTGATGTCGAGTGTGGCGCTCGTGCGAATCAGAGGACTCTTGAATGCTATTTGCTGAAGGTCAAACCCTTGTTCACCCACACCACGGTCCGGCCGTTGTCCGCGGCATCAGGACCCGGCCCCTGCGGCAGGACGCGGAATGCCGCTACGTCATGCTGGAGGTCAAGAACTCGAACCTGACGGTCGGTGTCCCGCTGGAGCGTGCCGAGCAAGTCGGCCTGCGGCCGGTCTTCGACGAGGGACAGCTGGAGGCACTGTTCGACGTGCTGCGCGCAGCCTCGCGGGAGGAGGATCCGCAGTGGTCCCGGCGCTTCAAGGACAACCAGGAACGGCTCCGCACCGGCGACATCTTCGTGATCGCCGGATTGGTCCGCGACCTCGCCCGGCGGCTGCACGCGAACGGCAGCATGTCTCACGCCGAGAAGGACATGCTGCAGTACGCCAAGAAGCCGCTCGTCACGGAAATTGCGCTGTCCAGGGGCATTGACCTGCAGGAAGCCGAAGAGATCCTCGACGCCGTGGCGACCGGTTCGGTGCCGGAGACGGAGCCCCTGGCCAGCGCCTGAACGACGACGGCGCGCAGGGCGCCGGCGGGCTTGGCGGGCGGCGCGCATGACGACGGGCTTGACGACGGCGGGCTTGACGACGGCGTGCATGACGACGGCGGCCTGGACGGGCGGCGCGCATGACGCGCCAAGCCCCGAAGGGTCAGGCGCGGACCAGTCGGGACATCGCGGCCAGATCGTGGATGGCGTGGTCGTACGCGATGGTGAGCGCGCCGCCGTCGTGCTGGAACTCGTGGTTGGCGCCGTCAAGCACGCCATACGCGCCGTAGTTTTCCTCCCACGAGCCGTTCAGTGCGAACTTGAAGGCATACCGGCCGGCGGGCAGCTCGGCGTCCAGCTTCCACAGGCCGTCGGCGGCATCGAAGCGCATCTGCACCGCGCCGTCGGCCGGATCCCAATCACGGTCGGCGCCGAGCAGCACACCGAAGTCGCCACCCACGGCGACTCGCGACGGTTGGCCGGCGGGCACGGCGGACTCCGCTGCAGGCGGCGACGGTTCCGGCAGCGGGGTTCCCGCCGCGAGGGCCTCGGCCAGTTCGGCTTCATCGGCAAAGGCGGTGACGGCACGCAGCCCGTCCTCGGTGATGGCCCACCCGCCGCGGCCCTTCGACATCCAGCCGGCTTTCACCAGCCGGGCGGTCGCCGTCGTCAGGTTTTTGAAGCCGCGGGGCACGCCGCCGCTGAGCAGCTCCTGTTCGTGCGCGGTCGGCGGTACCCGCCGCAAGGCCTCGCTGATGACCTCCCTGGCGTCCGGCCGGGCGCCGGTTGCGGCTGCCGCCGCCAGGATCTCGAGGACGGGTTTGAGACGCAGATGGGTCTTGAGCATGGCCGTGGCTCCTTCGCGGGGCTGCCGAACTGGTAACGCTTTCAGTCTGCGACCCCGGCCGTGCCGAGCACCACTATTTGGCGTTGCGTGTCGGCTCCCCTAGACCGTGATGACCACCTTGCCCCGCACCTGGCCGGTCTCCAGGCGGCGGAGTGCTTCCGGCATCTGCTCCAGCGGATAGGTGTGGTCGAGCACCGGCTTCAGCTGCCCCGAGACGATCAGCTCACTCAACCGTTCGAGGTCCGAGGCGGCCTGGCGAGCCATGAACATAACAACACGCTGCCGGTTGAACAGGGACAGGACCATTCCGCCCAGCGGCCTGAACAGGCCGCCCGTCCAGCGGTCGCCGTGCTCGCCGCCGACAATAACCGCCGTGCCGTCCGGGGCAAGGGCACGGCGCACACGCGACAGGGACGGGTTCCCTGCGATGTCCACGATCACGTCATACCGGTGTCCTGCTGCCGCAAAGTCTTCGCGGGCGTAGTCGATGACGGTCTCGGCGCCGAGGCTCCGCACCAGCTCCGCCTTGGCCGCACTGCACACGCCGGTGACCGTCGCGCCCAGGGCCGTCGCAATCTGCACGGCGTAGGTGCCGACGCCGCCGGAGGCCCCGGTGATGAGTACGCGGTGCCCGGCCTGGACGCGGCCGATGTCCCGCAGCGCCTGCAGCGCCGTCACGCCGGAGACCGGAAGGGCCGCTGCCTGCTCAAAAGTCAGTTCCGCCGGCTTGGGGACCACCAACGACTCCGCTGCCACGGCAAACTCCGCGAAGGAACCCTTGCCGAAACCGAAGACTTCGTCCCCGACCGAAAATTTCGTGACGGCACTGCCTACCGCCGCCACCGTTCCCGCGACGTCAAGCCCGGGGACCGGGTTCTTGGGGGACCTCCAGCCGGAAACTGCCCGGACCGGATACGGCAGGCCGGTGGCCATGTGCCAGGTCCCGCGGTCCAGGCCTGCGGCGCGGACCTTGATGAGGACCTGGCTTTCGCCGACCTCCGGCACCACGATATCGGCGGGGTGCAAGGCATCGGTGATTCCGTACCGGGTCTGCACTATCGCGCGCATGGTGGGTTGTGCCGGGCCGGGGGAGGTGCTGCCCTGAAGCGGCTCCGTGCTCGCGGCCGAAGGGGAGGATTCTGTTGGTTCCATGGGACTTCCTTCTCGAGGATGTAGATGACGTGGAGCCCAAGTACGTCGTACAAAGTACGAAGCTACCGTACAAAGTACGAGAATGCTATAGTCGCGGGAACAATGATCAAAAAAACGGGCAGTGCCCCCGCCCAACGTGAACCGCTCAGCAGGGAACGGGTGCTCCGCGCCGCCATGGACATCGCCGACGGCGGCGGGTTGGCGAGCTTGACCATTCGGTCGCTGGCCCAGGCCCTGGATGCCAAGCCGATGTCGCTCTACCACCACGTTCGGAACAAGGACGAGATCCTGGACGGCATTGTCGACGCCGTCTTCGAAGAGATAGAGCTGCCGGTGCCGGGCCGGGAGTGGAAGGCGGAGTTGAAGCGGCGTGCCGCCTCGGCCCGCGACGTGTTGCGCCGCCACCCGTGGGCCACAGCCTTGATGGAGTCGCGCACCACGCCGGGGCCGGCGAACCTGCGCCACCACGATGCAATCCTGGGCACCCTTCGTGCTGCCGGGTTCTCGCTGCCGCTGGCGGCACACGCCTATGCGGTGCTCGATGCCTACATTTACGGGACGGCTCTCCAGGAGGCGTCTTTGCCTTTCGACGGGCCGGACAGCTTGGCGGAAGTCGCCGGGCCGATGGTGGAGATGTTCACCCTCCAGGACTATCCACACCTGCGGGAGCTAACCGTGGAGCATGTGCTGCAGCCCGGGTACGACTTCAGCCACGAGTTCGAGTTCGGCCTCGACCTCATTATCGGCGGGCTGGCCGCGTCGCTGCACGGCCGCTCCGCGACCGGCGAAGAGTCAACGGAGCGGGCCGAAACGCCCTCGCCCTGAACCACGGGGTTGCGGGCGAAGCCGTGGTGGCTGGAACCATGGAACGCGGAACGTGAAACGCGGATTGCTTGCCGGAGGGCCGGGGAGGCCCCGCCTTTATTCCGCCGCGGCTGCCGCTTTCCTATACTGGCGGCATGGGAATGCCGGTGCTATTCGGCGTCGTGGCTTCCAGCGCATTGGTGCTGGGCGCGTTCATCGGTGTGAAGTTCGAGCTGCCGAAACGTGTGCTGGCGGTTCTGCTGTCTTTCGCGGCCGGTGCGCTGATTACGGCGCTGGCATTTGAACTGTTTGAAGACTCCTATGAGCGCGGCGGCCTCTGGCGGGCGGTGATCGGCCTGGGCGCTGGTGCTGCGGTGTTCACGGTGCTGAGCGCACTGCTGGACCGCTGGGCACAGCCATCGTCCCGATCGACGCCGGCAGCCGAGTACCAGGGCAGCGCCAAGCTGGATACCAATGCGGCCGCCACGGAGCATGCCCCGACGGCTGAGACCGTCCGGGGCACTGCCGGACTCGCGCTGCTGGCAGCGGTCACGCTCGACGGCGTGCCCGAGAACCTTGCGATGGGCGTTGCCCTGGGCGAGGGAACCGGCGGGTTGGCCCTGCTCGCTGCGATCTTCGTCTCCAACCTGCCCGAGGCGCTGGTAGGAGCAGCCTCCATGCGCAGCCAGGGCAAGTCGGCGCTCGCGGTCATCGGGCTCTGGAGCGCCTGCGGAGCCCTGCTGGTCATCGCCGTCATGATTGGCGCGGGGCCGTTGTCCGGGGCCGATCCGGAATCCATCTCCCTGCCGCTGGCCTTCGCGGCCGGGGCGGTGATTGCCTCGTTGGCCGACACCCTTATGCCCGAGGCCTACGAACACGGTGGCCCGGCGGTCGCCCTGAGCACGGCGGCCGGGTTCGTCTTGTCCTACGCGTTGTCGCTGGCCTGAGCCGGAGCGGCGGGACACCCCGTCCTGTAGGGTGCCCCGCCATCGCTCCGGTGGCGCGGTTGCCGCGCTGGCGTGCGGTCGGTGCGCCGATATGCGGCCACCGTGCCCGGCATGCGGTCGCTGCGCTAGGCCGCCGCGGCCATGCTGTCCGCCGCGACATGCAGCCCGTCGTCGCCGGCGGCCACGCGGATCCGCCCGCCTTCGGCAACGGCCTCGGCCACCAGCAGGTCCGCGATCCGGTCATTCAGCTCGCGCTGGATCACGCGGCGCAGGGGCCGGGCGCCGTATTCGGGCTCGTAGCCGGCCTCGGCGATCCAGGCCACGGCGTCCTCGCCCACCTCCAGCGCGATGCCTTGGGCCGCCAGCCGGGCTTCGGTCTTGCGCAACTGCAGCCGCACGATGGAACGCAGCTGTTCCTGCTCCAGCTTGCGGAACAGCACGATCTCGTCGATCCGGTTCAGGAACTCCGGCCGCATGGTCTCGCGCAGCCGGCCCATCACCCGGGCGCGCAGATCCTGCTCGCTTCCGAAGCCGTCCACCCCGTTGTTGGCGGTGAAACCCAGCGCTCCGCCCTTGCTGGCCAGGAACTCCGAGCCGAGGTTGGAGGTCATGATCACCACGGTGTTGCGGAAATCCACGGTGCGGCCCTGCCCGTCGGTGAGGCGTCCGTCGTCGAGGACCTGCAGCAGGAGGTTGAACACGTCCGGGTGGGCCTTCTCCACCTCGTCCAGCAGCACCACCGAGTACGGGCGCCGGCGGACCCGCTCGGTCAGCTGGCCGGCCTCGTCGTAGCCAACGTAGCCCGGAGGGGCGCCGACCAGCCGTGAGACGGTGTGGCGCTCGCCGTATTCGCTCATGTCGAAGCGGACCATGGCGTCCTCGTCGCCGAACAGCGACTCCGCCAGTGCCTTGGCCAGCTCGGTTTTGCCCACGCCCGTGGGGCCCAGGAACAGGAAGCTGCCCACGGGCCGGCCCTCATCCCCCATGCCGGTGCGGTTGCGCCGCACGGACCTGGCGATGGCGGTCACCGCATCGTCCTGGCCGATCACCCGGGCGTGCAGGTCTTCCTCCAGCCGGGCCAGCCGCTGCCGGTCGCCCTGGGTCAGCCGGGCGGCCGGAATGCCGGTGGCGCGGGAGATGATCTCGGCGATCTCGGCCTCGCCCACCACATCGGAAGGCGCGACGCCGGGGCGGGCCCCGCCGTCGTGATCTTCCGTGGCACCGGGGGCCGGCTGCTGGGCAGAGGCGGCGTCCAGCCGGGCCTTCAGCTCTTCGATCTCGTCACGCAGCTTCGAGGCGTCCTCGTAGCGCTCCTCGGCGACGGCGGCGTTCTTGGCCGACTCCAGCTCGGCCAGCCGGCCGCGCAAGGCCTCCACGTCAACGCGCGGGCCGCGTCGCAGGCTCAGCCGTGCGCCGGCCTGGTCGATCAGGTCGATCGCCTTGTCCGGCAGGAACCGGTCGGTGAGGTAGCGGGAGGACATCTCGACGGCGGCGCGGATTGCTGCGTCGGTGTATGCCACCTGGTGGTGTTCTTCGTAGCGGTCCTTGAGGCCGGACAGGATCCTGACGGCGTCCTCGATCGAGGGCTCGCCGACCATGACGGGCTGGAAGCGTCGCTCCAGGGCAGGGTCCTTCTCCACCTTGCGGTACTCGCCCAGGGTGGTGGCGCCGAGCAGGTGCAGTTCGCCGCGGGCCAGCCGGGGCTTGAGGATGTTGCCGGCGTCCATGCCGCCCTCGCCGCCTCCGCCGGCGCCGATCACGGTATGCAGTTCGTCGATGAACACGATCAGCTCGCTGCTGGCGGCGCTGATCTCGTCCAGGGTCTTGGTCAGGCGTTCCTCGAAGTCGCCGCGGTAGCGGGTGCCGGCCAGCATGCCCGGCAGATCCAGCGACACCACGCGCTTGCCGCGCAGCTGTTCCGGGACGTCGCCGGCCACGATGGCCTGCGCCAGCCCCTCGGCGATGGCGGTCTTGCCCACGCCGGCCTCGCCGATCAGCACCGGGTTGTTCTTGGTCCGGCGCGCGAGGATTTCGATGGTCTGGGCGATTTCGTCCGCGCGGCCGATCACCGGGTCCAGCCGGTTCTCCCGGGCCTGGGCGGTCAGGTCGGTGCCGAACTGGTCAAGCATGGGGGTTTCCGCCTGGGTGCCGGCGCTGTGTTGCGGGCCGGTTGCAGGGGTGGGGCCGTCGGGCTGCGCAGCTTTCTCCGCCGCCTGCTGCAGTGCCTGCGGGGTGACGCCTGCGCCGGCCAGGATCTGGCCGGCGGGGGTCTCCTGGTTCAGCACGAAGGCGGCGAAGAGGTGCTCCGGGTCGATGTAGGTGGAGCCGAACGCGCGGGCCACCTGGTGCGCGTCCAGCAGGGCACGCTGCGCCGACGGCGTGAGCGACGGCGTTTCCCGGGTCGGGCCGGTCTTTTCCGGCAGGCCCTGCTCCGCGGAACGCGCGATGGCCTGCGGGTCCGCGCCGGTCAGCTTGATCTGGCTGGCGGCCGGCTCCTGGCCGACCATAACGTGCAGGATGTGCAGTGCGTCCACCTCGATGTGGCCGAGGCCTGCGGCAAACCGGGCTGCCTGCGCGAGCACCTCATGGGTGCGGCGGCTGAGCAGCCGGGTGAGGTCGACCGTGCGGGATTGGGCCGCCCGCTGGCCCTGCAGGTAGCGGGCCAGGAACTCGTCGAATGAACCGTGGCCGGAAGCTGGTCCGAAGAACAGTGGCATGGATAATCCTCCTGTGGGACGTGAGTGCCTTCGACTCATGTTAACGCCTCCAGGGCAGGATTATTCCAGAAGTTTCCCAAACTTGAGTGCGTGTGACTCACGTGTAGCCGCGGGTGGCCCGGTGCTAGTGTGGTGTTCGAAGCTTTGTTCGAAGACGGGGGTCGGGATGTTCGGTATGGAGCAGTCGTCGGATGCGTCGGCCGGCCCGGAGATGGGCAGCGGGACACCGGAGGAGGCCCGCGGTTTCCCGTCACCGGCCAGGGACTACTTCCACGGCGGCATTGACCTGAACCGGCACCTGATCCGCGACCGCACCAGCACCTTTGTGATGCGGGTGGCCGGAAACTCGATGGCCGCGGCCGGGATCAGCGACGGCGATGAGCTGATCGTGGACCGCTCGCTGACCCCGCGCGACGGTTCGGTAGTGATCGCGGTGCTGGACGGGGAACTGGTGGTGCGGCGCCTGCATCTGAGTGTGGACGGCGTGCGGTTGCAGGCGGACGACGGCGGCGTCCCCACCGAGGTGGGTGAACTCGCCGACCTGAGCATCTGGGGCGTCGCCACCCGTTGCCTGCACCATGTCTAGCGCCCCCGCACCCGGCGAACGGATCGCGCTGGTGGACGTCAACAATTTCTACGTCTCCTGCGAGCGGGTCTTCGATCCGTCCCTCGAGGGACGCCCCGTCGTCGTGCTCTCCAACAATGACGGCTGCGTGGTGGCGCGCTCCGAGGAAGCCAAACAGCTGGGGCTGAAGACCGGGACGCCGTGGTTCCAGGTGGCGCCGCGCGCCAAGGCCTGGGGGCTGGTCGCGCGGTCCAGCAACTACGAGCTGTACGGGGACCTGAGCGCCCGGGTGATGGAAGTGCTCGGCCGGTTCGGGGCCTGGCAGGAGGTCTATTCGATCGACGAGTCGTTCCTGGGCCTGCCCGGCGACGAGGCCCAGTTGTTGGAGACAGCCGGCCGGATCCGTGCCGCAGTGGTCCGTCAGGTGGGCGTGCCGGTCAGCGTCGGTGTGGCGGAGACCAAGACGCTGGCGAAGTTCGCCAACCACGTGGCCAAACGGAATCCCCAGATGTCCGGGGTGTGCTCGCTGGGCTCGATGCCCGCTTCCGACATCGCCTGGATCCAGTCGCGCGTCCCGGTCACCGGGCTGTGGGGCGTGGGCGGGCGGACCGGGAAACGGCTGAACGCCCTCGGGATCGAGTCGATCGCAGACCTAAAGGCCGCCGACCCGCACGCAATCCGCAAGAAGTTCTCGGTGGTGCTTCAGCGAACCGTGCTGGAACTGAATGGGACGCCGTGTATCCCGCACTCGGAGGAGCGGGCCGACAAGCAGCAGATCATGTTCTCGCGCAGTTTTTCCACGCCGGTGACCACGCTCGAGGAGATGGACCAGGTGATGGCGGTCTATGCCCAACGCGGGGCGGCCCGGATGGCAGCCGAGGGACTGCGCGCCTCGGTGCTGACGGTGACGGCGGGGACCAGCAGGTTCGCCGGCGGCGAGGCATCGTTTCCCGCAGCCAGCGTCCACTTGGCGACGCCTACGCAGGACCCGATTCAGCTGACCAAGGCTGCCGTGGCTGCCATGCGCGGCTGCCTGGTTCCGGGCGCCCACTATGTCCGGGCAGGCGTACTGTTGTCGGGGCTGGAGCCCGCAGCCGGTCAACAGACCTTCGACCCCTTCATCAGCGATTTGGAACAGCGGCACATCGGCAACCTGCTGGGCGCGGTGCGTACCAAGTTCGGCGAAGCCTCGATCGGCCTCGGTCAGGGCGGGCTGGCCGCCCCCGCGGCGTGGTCAATGAAACGCGAATTTTCCTCGCCGCGCTACACCACCGAATGGAGCGACCTGCCGGTGGTCAAGGCGTAGCAATGGCTGCGCAACGGGGCACGCAGCGGTGAAACGGGGGCACGGCAGCGTTGAAACGGGGCAAGGCAGCGGCCGTTTATCTCGACGGCCGCTGCCTTGCCCGCGGTGGATCAGTCGCTCGGGCTCGTGTCGGTGGTGAGCCCGCGGTCGTCCGGCGTTTCCTGGTCCTTCTCTTCAGCCGGTCCGGGCGCGATGTTCATGCCCTCTTTGCCATCGGGCTCGGGGGCAGAATCGGCCGCCTGCTGCTCCTGAGCATCCGGCGGATCTGCCGCGGTGCCCGACTGGTCCCGCGGACCTTTGACTTGGCCGGTGTCGTTCTCGGTCATGCCAGTCCTTCCTTCTGCCGTTGATGCAGGCGGAGCCCGGCATGGGCCCCGCCTGCGGAAATCCCGGGCAGGTTAGACCCCGGGTGGGCGCAGGTCGTCCCTGTCACTGGTGGCGGGTCCGCCCGGCATGGCGCCTCCCTCTCCCGTCCAGCTCTGCCCGAGTTCGTCGTTGTGCGCCGGGTCCGAGACGGTGTCGCCCAGCGTGGTGCCAGTGGTGCCGCCGACGGTGGTCGTGGGGCCAGTGGTGCCGCCGTCGTCCTTACCCGAACCGTGGTTGCCGGGCAGCTTGGAGGTCGCCGCGGATCCTGCTTTTTTGGCCGCTTCGGTGACACGGTCGGCCACACCCGGTGCCTTTTCCTTGACCATGTCCGTGGCTTCGTGCACTTTTTCCTGGACCGCTGGATTCTGCCAGAACTCCTGGCTCTTGGCCTTCAAAGAATCGTAGGCGGACCTTCCGGATTTCGAACCCAGGACGAATCCGAGGGCGATGCCGGCGCCGAATGTGAGTTTCCCTTTCACAGCGTGCTCCTGTCTGTAGACGGTTGATGGGCGGTGCTGGGTGGACTGTTGGCGGGCGGTGCCAGGTCAGCCGGGGAACGGCGCGTTGGGCGCGTCCCCGCGGCCGTCCTTATCCTTATCGCCGTAGGCTTTCTTGACCAGGTCGTCGGCGAGTTTTTCGTCCCCGTGGACCGGGATGCTGGCCTCGTTGACTTCCTTGTCGATGCCGCCTGCGTCGGCGGGAGTCAAAGTGTCGTCATGCGCGTCGTCCGGGTGTTCCGGGCGGCGCTCCTCGTTCGGATTCATCAGGTCCTCCTTCTCGAGCGGGTCGTCCTGTGGGATCAGACCGGGCAGCTGCGCTCTTCGCGCGGCTTCCCATGGGGCCACACTACGCGCCGGTCCCCGGCTTCGCACGGGTCCAGCGGCTGCGCGGGCGCATCGCAGGGGATTCCGTGACCCCTCCGGCCCCGGCCATCCCCGCCAGCACTTCACGGATCGCCGACAACGAATCCACCTGCGGTATCCAGCCGAGTTCGTCCCTGGCCCGGCTGGTGTCCATGACCGGAGCGTAGCGGGCCATGTCCACCCAGCCGGGGTCACTGGCCAGCAGCCGGAGGGACCACGCCACGCCCACCAACTGCCGCACCAGCGGCACTGGAACGGGCAGCCAGCGCCGGGCACCGAACAGGGAGGCGACGAGTCCGGGCGTTACCACCGGCTCGGCCGCCACGTTAAAGGCGCCCCTCGCGCCCTGGTCCAGCACCCGCCAGTAGGCGTCCGCCACGTCATTGGCATGCAACGCCTGGAAGATGAACTCCTCGGGGAACGGGAACAGCGGCAGCCGCAGCCGGTTGATGAAGAACTTGGGGATCCACCGGCCCACAAAGTAGCGGCCGATCTGGCTGCCGGCCTCGGCCTGAAATATCAAACCGGGCCGCAGCCGTGCCACCTTGATTTCCGGGTGGTCGTCGGCGAACTGGTCCAACAGCGCTTCCTGCTGGCCCTTGAACCGGCTGTAGTGCGAGCTGGCGATGCCTCTGGCCGGCCAATCCTCGCGGACCCGGGAGTGCTTCGGACCCGGGCTGTACGCGCCGACCGACGAGGCGCAGACCACTTGCCCGACGCCGGCGTTGGTGGCAGCGGCGAGCACGTTCGCGGTGCCGTCCACGTTCACCCGGCGCAACTGCCATTCATCGTGGTTCGGCTGCAGCAGCCACGCGAGATGGACGACGGCGTCGCATCCCTTAAAGGCCTGCGTGAGGCTTTCCCGGGCATCACGGGAGGCGATGTCCAGGGAAACCCACGTGACGCCGTCGTACGGTTCCGTCGTGGCATCGGGCAGGCGCCGCGCAATGCCGACGATCTCCACGTCGTCCGCGCGTTCGCCACGCGCCTTCTGCAGCCGGCGCAGCACTGCTGTACCGACATTCCCGCTGGCTCCGACCACCGCGACTCGCATGGACAGACGCTACCGCGGATGCCACGCCTTGGCGAGGGCCGGTGCGGCGGCTGGCCGCCGGAATCCGGGCAGGATACGGCTGCGGTCCGGGGATCTCCGCAGGTCAGCCGCCGCTTAAACGTCCAGGTCGCGCGGTGAAGGCTAGCGCTCCACTTTGACGCGCTCGTTGGGCACGCAGTGCGTCATGGTCAGCCCGGAAACGTCCCGCGGCCCGTTCTTCCCGAGGTTGGCCATCCACTGCTGCTCCGCTTCGGAGAGATTCTGGCTGGCCAACGGCCCAAGATCCTTCACCTCGTCCAGCGAGATGCCGATGCCGCCGCCCACACCCTCGCCGAGCTCGTCCGCGATCATGTAGAGGTGCCAGAGCATGCGCTCCTGAACGGGCCTGTCGCACTGGGACAAGGCGTTGGTCAGGTTAGTGATCAGGTCCTCACGCTCCCAGCCCTCTTGCAGATAGAACCGCTGGCCGGCCTGCAGGTAGTCGTTGGTCCGCTCGATCCGTTCCCGGGTTAGCCTGCCGCTGACCTCCGGCCCAATGGCGTGGTGGTAGCCGGAATCCTTCTCCGCCTCCTGCAGCCCGCCGGTGATGGTCGGCTCGTAGTTCACGTGCGGGTTCTGGCCCGGCGCCGTGTCCACAAAGTGCGCCAGCTGGCCGTCCCGCTGGTTGGTGGCCACCGGCACCTTCGGGCTGTTGACCGGCAGCTGCAGGTAGTTCGGGCCCACCCGGTGACGCTGGGTGTCGCTGTAGGAGAACGTGCGGCCCACCAGCATCTTGTCGTCGGAGAAGTCCAGGCCGTCCACTAGCACGCCGGTGCCGAACGCGATCTGCTCGCTCTCGGCGAAGAAATTCTTGGCGGTGCGGTCCAGCACCATTCGGCCGACCGGCTGGGGAGGGAACTGTTCCTCGGGCCAGACCTTGGTATCGTCCAACGGGTCGAAGTCGAGTTCGGGATGCTCGTCGTCGGACATCATCTGCACCACGAGCTCCCACTCGGGGTAGTTGCCGGCTTCGATGGCGTCGTAGAGGTCCTTGGTGTGTGAGCCGAGGGTCTGCGCCTGCACGTTCGCGGCGTCCTCAGCGGTCAGCGACTTCACGCCCTGCTTGGGCATCCAGTGGTACTTCACCAGCACCGTCTCGCCGGCGGCGTTGACCCACTTGTACGTGTTCACGCCGAAGCCTTGCATGTGCCGGTAGTCCGCAGGGATGCCGCGGGGGCTGAAGACCAGCATGACCATGTGCATGGATTCGGGGGACTGGCTGAAGAAGTCCATCGCCCGGTTCGGCACCGACGCCTCGAAGTTCACCGGGTCCGGCTTCTGGGAGTGGATGAAGTCGGGGAACTTGAGCGCGTCGCGGATGAAGAACACGCCCAGGTTGTTGCCCACCATGTCCCAGTTGCCGTCCTCGGTATAGAACTTCACGGCAAATCCGCGCGGGTCGCGGGCCACCTCGGAGGAATCACGGCCGCCGGCCACGGTGGAAAAGCGGATGGCGAGGTCCGTGCGCTTGCCCGCTTCCTGGAACAGCTTGGCGCGGGTGAACCTGGTGATCGGCTCGTCCCCCCACTTGCCGTAGGCCTCGAAGTAGCCGAAGGCCGTGGTGCCGCGCGCATGCACCACGCGCTCGGGCACGCGCTCGCGGTCGAAGTGGCTCATCTTCTCCAGGAACTGGTAGTTCTCCAGGGTCGCCGGGCCGCGGGCGCCGATCGTTCGCGTGTTCTGGTTGTCGTAGACCTTGTGGCCCTGGCGGTTGGTCAGGGGCTGGTCCGGGGACTGGGCCGCATCGGTCATGACTGATCACTCCTAGGAAAAAGGGTGGCCGCTTGCCGTGATTCCAGCTTCCTCCTCGGCCGGGGCGAGGGCAAGAGTCCGGCGGCGGTGCGGCCGAGTTTCGCGGGGAGTGGCCGGGGGCGGTGCTTTTCGCTCCCACGTCTCGGCGGCGGCTCCTGGCGTTTCGCCTAGTCAGCGCGCTTTAGCGGTCGCCAAAGACGGGAAGTTACTCCGATACATGGGAGCGAACACGCCGGACGCGAGGTTACCCCCTACCGGTGGGCGAAGCTAAGCCCCAGGCGTTTCTCGCTCAAGTACACGCTCAGGCCAATGCCAAGGGCCGCGAACGCGCAGGTCATCCACCAGGTGGACTGCCAGCCGCCGGTAACCGTGGCCAGCCAGGCGATCATGGCGGGGCCGGTGAAGTTGCCGACGTTGAAGATCTGCTGCATCAACCCCATGGCGGCCGGCGGGGACCCGTCCGCCGGCGCCAGGTCCACGGCCATGCGGGTGAGCGTGGACGGGATCACCGAGCCCACCATGGAAAACAGCGCCACGCAGGCGAACTGAACGGCCATGCCGCCTGGCGCAACGGTCCAGTCGATGCCGAAGGTGAGCACCGTCGTCGTGCCCATCAGGATGAAGGTGGGGATGATCAGCAGCCGCGGAGGGACGCCGCGCTGCAGCAGGGGAGCGGCGCCGATGGCACCCAACGCGTTGAGCCCGCCCACCACCGCGGACAGGATGCCCGGCCAGATCCCGGTGACCCCGTTCTGCTCGTAGATGGTGGGGAGGAAGCCGACCACGGCCATCCACTGGACGGTGTAGCAGGCGAACACCACGCCGGCGATCCACGGCTTGGGCGACCGGACCGTGCGGCCGATGCGTCGGGTGGCGGCGGGCAGGCCGGAACCGTCGCGCCGCGGGTCCTGCGGCACGAACTTCAGCACCAGCGGGATCGGGATGAGCGTCAGGGCGGCCATGATCCACCACCACGTGTGCCAGCTGGTGGCCTGCAGGATGAGCGCGCTGGCCACCAACCCGGCGAAGGTCGCGAAGCCCTGGTACGCGCTCCAGAAGCCGACCGCAAGATTGACGCGGACCCCGGGGGTGTTCGCCCGGATCAGCCCTGGCGCCACCACCGTGGTCAGCAGGAAGCCCGCTCCTTCGAGTGCGCGGCAGGCCATCAGCACGGCGGCCGAGTCGGCGAAGCCCCCGATGACCGATCCGACGATGAGCAGCCAGAGGCCGGCGAGCAGGCAACGCCGCGCGCCGATCAGTTCCGCCAACAGGGAAACCGCCAGGCCGCCGACCATGCCGGCCACCTGCACCACTCCGAGCAGCACCCCGGCCTGCACCAGGGACATGCCGAGCTCGTCCCGGATCACGGGAATGGCCGACGGCAGCTTCCAGATGTGCATCGCGGCCGTGACCCCGGCCAGGACGACGACGATCCATGCCGCGTCTGCCTGCGGCCGGGTGGCGCTGGTGGTGGCCACGCTGCTCCTCTCCGGCGGGTTCGATTAGTTGCCCGTACAGACTATCCGCGGCCGGAGAAGGGTGACGCGCGGCATGTAAGACGGGCGCCGGCGTCGTAATAGTTGACTACGATATTGGGCGGAGCCGGGCGGGATCGGCGGACAATCCCGAGGGCGGCGGCACCGCGCCGCCGTGGATAGACTGGCCAAGGCGGCAAACCCGCCGGGGAACTACGGGAGGGCAACATGTTCGAACCTGGGGCGCCGATCGACGAGGTCGAGCGCGACGTCGAAGCGATCATCATGGAATTGGTGCACGAGCTGGGCGAGCGGGCCGACGCCGATCCGGAGCCGCTGGGCGCCGAGGAGCGCGCCTACATCGCGGCGTTTTCCGACGCCCAGGCCAACAACGACCGCAACCAGACGGCGTTGCTGTCGACGGCGATCCGGCAGCCGAACCTGGCCGAATCGCTGGTTTACCTCAACCAGCGGCTGGACCGGCAGGACCTCGACCCGCGCGAGCCCGTGGGCATCATCGGGATCATCGTCCGGCTGGCGATGGACGGGCTGTGGGTCTCCGACATGCTGGACAGCACGCGGTTCAGGCCGGAGGACCGGCGCCGGATCACCGACGTGCTCACCGGCATGACATACCTGACCGACGCGCGGCTCAAGGAACTGCTGGCCGAGCTGGCGCCGAAGGGACGGCCGTCCCGGAAGGACTGAAGGCGCCGACTGCGCCGACGGGCCCGCCCGCAGCTTAACGCTGGGGGCGGGCCCGTCGTCGTGAGGGGAGGGGGCGCCGCCCCGGAGTTTGACCGCTGAGGGGCGGTCCCGCCGTCGTGAGGGGTCCGGGCCGTCCGCGGGGGTTAGGCGTCGGTTGCGTCATGGCCGCGCTGGCGGGCCAAAGCCTTGACGACCCGGGTGATCAGATCGTACGGAACTGGCCTCCGCAGCGGGAACTTCAGGGTTCCCTTGGCCGCCAGATACGGCTCCATGTCGTGCTGCAGCGCCGCATCGGCTTCCGGCACGGGGTAGAGCGAGACGTGGTGTTTCCAGCCGGCGAAGTAGACCAGGTAGTGTCCCTCGAACATGATGGTCGGCATGGAATAGCTGATCTTCTCGTCAGCACCCGGGACGGCGTTGTGGATGGTTTGCCGGATTTCCTGCAGGATGATCCTGACGTCCTCGGGGAACGACGCGATGTAATCGTCGACCGTTGCAAACTGCTCCGCCATCCTGCCCCACCTGCCGCTTTCCGGGTTTGCCCTATCAGACGTCCTATCCGGCCTTGCCCTGCCGGCGCCTATCCGGCGAGTTCCGGGAAGGGCGTCAGCACGATCTTGCCGGCGGCATGGCCTTCCTGGCTGTAGCGCACCGCCTCTGCGGCCTGGTCCATGCCAAACGTGCGGTCGATGTCCACGGTGAGCTTGCCGGCGTCGGCCAGTGCGCTCAGGCGCGCGAGTTCGGCAGCGTCCGGGCGGACCCAGATGTAGTGGCCGCCGTGCTTGGCTGCGGTTGGATCGGCGATCGAGGCGTGCCGCCCGCCGTTGCGCAGCACGGCCAAGGTGTCCTCCAGGGCCCGTCCCGCGAAGTCCGCCACGGCGTCCGCGCCCTGCGGAGCGAGCCCGCGGACGCGGTGCACCAGCCCGTCGCCGTATTCGACCGGCTCGGCGCCGAACTCCCGCAGACGTTGGTGGTGTTGCTTGGAAGCGGTGGCGATGACCCGGAGGCCGCGCTCGACGGCGAGCTGGATGGCGATTCGACCGACTCCGCCGGACCCGTTGTGGATCAGGAGCGTCTCGCCGGTCGACGGGGCCAAGGCGTCCAGGGTCCGCTGTGCCACCATGCCGGTGAGCGGCAGCCCGGCGGCCTGTTCCCAGCCCAGCGATTCCGGCTTGCGCGCCACCATGGATACCGGCAGCGCCACGAACTCCGCGTACGTTCCGCCGCTCACGGTATCCCGGCGGCCGTAGGCATAGACTTCGTCGCCGGGAGTGAATTCGGGGGTATCCGGTCCCACGTCCTCGACGACACCGGCCACGTCCCAGCCGGGAATCACCGGGAAATGGACGTCCAGCATAAAGTCCAGCCCGCCGGACATCACCTTCCAGTCCACCGGGTTCACGCTGGCTGCCTTGACCCGGATGAGCACCGAACCCGGTGCCACCTTCGGCCGCCGGACCTCTGACTGCTCCAGCACCTCCGGGCCGCCGTAGCGGGAGTAGGTCATGGCCTGCATGGTCTTAACCAACGGATTCCGCCTTCCTCGTTTCGCTCCACCCTAGTGGCGGGCAGCGGCCTTGCCTATGTCGCAAGCTCCGCACGGAACGGGGCGTCGCGTTCGGCAGGGGCCCCCGCCGCCCCCAACCGTTTCACCCGTCGCGCTCGGCAGGCGGGCCCCCGCCGCCGCCAACCGTTTCACCCGCCGCGGGCAACCGCCCAGGGGCAGGAACCGGTGACGTAAGGAACCTCACAGGCCCGCAGGAAATTCCGGCGTGGAGGGGCGGTGTTCAACCCTGTAGACCCATCCCGCAACTAAGGAGTCACATGAGCGTCGAAACCGTAGACGTCAGCCTGGAGAACGAACTGTCCGTGGACCGCGAGGCCGCGAACCAGCTGTTCCTGGAAGCCCGCACCGCGAACACCTTCTCCACCGAGCCGGTCTCGGACGAGCAGCTCGCGGCCATCTATGAGCTGGCCAAGATGGGCCCGACCATGATGAACAACCAGCCGCTGCGCATCACCTGGGTCCGCTCCGCCGAGGCCCGCGAAAAGCTGGGCGCACGCATGGCGGAAGGCAACCGCGCCAAGACGCTGACGGCTCCGATGGTCGCCGTGCTCAGCTACGACGCCGACTGGCACGAGCACTTCGAGACGTTCTTCCCGCACGCTCCCGAGCGCAAGGCAATGTTCGACGACAACGCCGAAATGCGTGCCGAGGTCGCCAAGAACAACGCGTGGCTGCAGGCCGGTTACTTCATCATGGCCGTCCGCGCCGTGGGCCTGCACGCCGGCCCGATGGGCGCCTTCGACGCCGCCGGCATCGACGAGGACTTCAACGCCGGAACCTCCCACCGCACGTTCATGGTGGTCAACGTCGGCGATCCGGAGACGGTCTCCGGAGCCAAGGATGTGCTCGTGGTCCGGCTGGTCTCCCCCGATCACGAGGTGACGGTCGGAGCCGACGAGGTTGCCGTGGGCGGGAGCCTGG
>NZ_JBNHGL010000012.1:0-38313 GCF_059091245.1 Arthrobacter sp. Y3225116 | reverse complement strand
GGCGACGCGTCGGCGGTGCCCACGGTGACGCACCTGTTCAACGGAATGGAGCCGCTGCACCACCGCTCCCCCGGCGCCGTGAGCGCCTGCCTGCGGGCCGCCCGGGCCGGCGAGGCGGTCGTGGAGCTCATCGCTGACAATATCCACCTGCACCCCGACCTCGTCGCGACCATGTTCGAACTGCTGGGCGCCGACAACATCGCCTTGGTCACCGATTCGATGGCGGCGGCCGGACTATCCGACGGCGTGTATTCCCTGGGACCGGCGGAGGTGCGGGTGCACTCGGGAGTGGCCCGCCTGGCCTCCGGAGCCATCGCCGGGGGCACCGCCGACATGATGGACGTGTTGCGGAACGCCGTCGAGGCCGGAGTGCCCTTCGACCAGGCCCTCCGGTCGGCCACCGTGGTCCCGGCCCGGACCATCGGCCTGGCCGGCAGCGTCGGCACCTTGGCTGACGGCACGTTGGCCGACCTCGTGATCATCGATGAAGCTCTGGCGGTCACCGGGGTCATGCGCCGGGGCCGGTGGCTGGACCGTCACTGAGCGCGGCCCCGACCGGCGGGGATGGAATACCAGCCTGCCGGCCACGTTGTGACTGGTATGCAGCCTGCCTCCCTTCCGGTCTCCATCCTGGACCGCGCCAACGCCCGCGAGGGCACGTCGGCGTCGGCGGCCCTGGGCGCCACCATCCGCCGGGCACGGTATGCCGAGCAGCTGGGCTACCACCGCTTCTGGGTGGCCGAACACCACGGCGTGCCGGGGATCGCCGGTTCGGCTCCGACGGTGCTGATGGCCGCGGTGGCATCGCAGACCGAACGCATCCGCGTCGGCTCCGGCGGAGTGATGCTGCCTAACCACCAACCGCTGGTGGTGGCCGAACAGGCAGCCACCCTGCAGGCGCTTTTTCCCGGCCGGATCGATCTCGGGATAGGACGTTCCGTAGGATTCACGCCGGCGGTACGCTCGGCGCTGCGGCAGGAGAAGGACGCCGCGGACCGCTTCGGCGAGGACCTGGCAGAACTGATGGCCTATCTCGACGGCAGCGCCGCCGTCACCGCCCGCCCGTACGACGGCGGTGCGACGCCGCTTTTCGTGTTGGCTACCGGCAAGGGGGTGGACCTCGCCGCCAAGGCCGGCCTCGCCGTCGTGGTGGGCGGTCCTGCCTTTACCGGCAGCAATCCGGAACCGGCCCGCGGGGTTCTGGGTCGCTACCGAAAGAATTTTCGGCCCTCCCCCTCTTGCCCCGAGCCATATGTGATCGCCTCCGCCACCGTGGCCGTTGCCGAAACGGCCGACGAGGCGCGGGACCTGCTGCTGCCCGAGGCGTGGGCAATGGCGTTGTCCCGCACCCGCGGGGAGTTCCCGCCCCTCGCGCCCGCCGACTCCATCCGGTCGGCTCCGATGACCTCTAGGCAGGAGCGCCTGGTGGCCGAGTCCCTGGCCGCCTCGGTGCACGGAACCGCCGACCAGGTGGGCCGGCGGCTCGGACGCCTGCTGGAGGTGACCGGCGCCAACGAGCTCATGGTCACCACCAACACCTTCGACACGGCCGCGCTGGCCGACACGGACCGGCGGCTTGCCGCGCTCCTCGGCCTCGGGGGTCAACTCAGGTGAACCGTTTGGCGGCGGGTGTGGGTCAGGCTCCGGCCACGGATTCGACTTCCATGCGGACGACGTCGAGAAACTTCTGGAAGCCCGGTTCTTCCACTGGAAAATGTCCGCATCCCTCGAGCTCAACCAGTCGATGGTTCCCGGCAAGCCGGCTCAGGAACCGGCTGCTGATCCCCGTGGGGGTCCACCGATCCTCGCCCGGATGGACCAGCAGGACGGGCGGTCCGCCATATGACTCCGGCGGCACTGCCGGGCCGGCCTCCAGGAACGACCGGAACCAACCCAGCGGCATGGAACCTCCCCCGCCGCGCGAATCGCGCAGGACCTGGGCGGATAGTTCGGGGTCGTTGGAAATCTTCCGCATCGGGGCGACCCACCGCAGCGGAAAAGGTATCCGCTGAACCGGCCCTCTGATGGTCGTGAGAAAGGGCGCCGCGAGCCGGGCCATCCACGGGGAACGCACGACGGCCGACCGAACGTCAGGATCGGTGGCGTCGAGCAGGCACGTCACAATCACCCGGTCACCCCTGCCGCTCACAGCAGCCGCGTCCAGCGCCAGCATGCCGCCCATGCTGGCGCCCAGGAGCAGCAGCGGCCTCTGGTCGGCGATCCGCGCCGCGAGGTCCGCCAGAAGCAGCTGCCAATCCTGGTACGAGATGCGCGCGCTTCCGCGGGGACGCGTACGTCCATAGCCCGGAAGGTCAACGAGCGTGACGAGGGCTCCCAGTTGCGACAGATGCGCGGCAAAGGGCCACATGGCCGCAGCGTTCCCTCCCCCGCCGTGCACCAAAAGCATCCGCACCGGCGCTTCCAGGGACCCGACGTGTTCAACGTGTACGTCCCACCCGCGCCACGCCCAGGTTTCTGCGCGTCGTTCAACCGACGGGCCGACAGGACGGACGTAGGGCTCATACCTGCGGTCGGCCGCAGTGAAACCCACGCCCTGATCCATCCCGACGACGCTCACTTACGGCTGCCAGCTGAACCCGGACCCGTGCTGTCGGCTTCGGCGGGTGAAGGCGTCAGGGACAGGTAGCCGATTCCGGGCAGTGCCCCGCGCAGCCTGGCGCCCAGCCGCCGCCGGAGAACGTGGTAACCGTCGACGGTCATCGCCGGGTCCACCAGAACCGCGGCGGAGACATTGAGCCGATGGCCATTCCAGCGAAGCCGCACCTCCGACAGTCCCCTGACTTCGCTCTCGGCCAGCAGGACCTGTTCGGCACGGTCGACGAGCTCAGGCTCCACACCGTCGAGCAGGCGGCGGCCGATGTCCCGGGCGGTGCCCCAGAGCAGGACAATGATCGCCGCGGTGATGACCAGACCAACAATGGGGTCGGCCAGCGGAAAACCCAGCCAGACCCCAATGACACCCAGAACCACGGCCAGGGAGGTAAACCCATCCGTGCGGGCGTGGATGCCGTCGGCCACCAACGCGGCCGAGCCGATGCTCCGGCCGACCCTGATCCGGTAGATGGCCACCAACTCGTTGCCGGCAAAACCGACGAGTCCTGCCGCGAGGACCCAGCCCAGGTTGTGCAGGGGCTGCGGGTTCAGCAGCCGGTCGATGGACTGCCAGCCGGCGCCCAGGGCCGAAAGCGCGATCATGGCCACGATGAACAGGCCGGCAAGGTCCTCGGCCCGGCCCAGGCCAAACGTATAACGGCGGGTGGGCTGCCGCGTGCCCAGGATGAAGGCGATCCACAGCGGGATGGCGGTCAGCGCATCGGAAAAATTATGGATCGTGTCGGCCAGCAGGGCGACCGAGCCGCTAATGACCACGACAACCAGCTGCAGCACGGCGGTGGCGCCGAGCCCTGCCAGGCTCAGCTTTACCGCCCGGATGCCCTTTGCGCTGGATTCCAGTGCGTCGTCGATGGAGTCGGCGGTGTCGTGGCTGTGCGGGACAAAAAGTCCGTGAAGGAACCCTTTCAGCCCCGTCGGGTGGCTGTGGTCGTGGCTGTGCCCGTGGCCGCCGTCGTCGTGGTCATCGTCATCGTGGCTGTGCCCGTGGCCGCCGTCGTCGTGGTCATCGTCATCGTGGCCGTGCCCGTGGTCGCCGTGGCTGTTTCCGTGGTCGCCGGGATCCCGTCCGTGCTCGTCTGCGGCCTCTCCGGCCTCTCCGGCTGCAGAGTGTCCGGCCTGCGGATGCGCGCTCATGACGCCTGCGGCCGGGGGTCGTTGTGATGTGCCGGAAGACCACCGAGGGAATGCTCCGCCTGGAAAACAGCATCGGCAACCAGCTGCCGGGCGTGTTCGTTCTCCAGCCGGTAGTACACCTTGGTGCCCTCCTGCCGCGTCGCCACGATGCGTCCCAGGCGCAGTTTCGCCAAATGCTGCGATACCGCCGCCGGCGACTTTCCCACCGTTTCGGCCAGTTCGTTCACCGGCAGCTCGGTATCCCGCAGGGCCAGGATGATGCGCACGCGCGTGGCGTCTGCCAGCATCGCAAAGACCTCGACGGCCAGCTCAACATACTGGCTGTCTACGCCGAGGCTGCAACCCTTCTTACCTGCATTCATTTGCAGATAATTGCACGCCCCGGCCCGGACGGCAATGGTTCACCGGCTGGAGAGCGGTCAGAGGCTGGCAAGGAGGTCCTGCATTTCCTGGATCTCCCCTTCCTGGTCTTCGATGATGGTCTGTGCCAGTTCCTTAACCTGCGGGTTGGAACCCTGTTCGACTTCCTGCTCGGCCATCTTCACGGCGCCCTCATGGTGGGCGATCATCTGGGTCAAAAACAACTTGGCCGCCTCGGGGCCCTGCGCGGACTCCAGCCGTGCCAGATCTTCCTCCGACATCATTCCTTCCATGGCACCCATGCCGGCCTCCCCGGATTCTGCGCCGTGCATGTCGTGGCCTTCCATGCCGCCGGCGCCCGCGGACATACCGACCGCTTCTCCCCAGGCTTTAAGCATGGCGGTCATTCGGTCGATTTCCGGGCCCTGTGCTTCCTTGATGCGGGTCGCCAGCTCGGTGATCCGCGCGTCCAGACCTTCCTTGGACAACATGGTCTCGCTCATCTCCACGGCCTGCCGATGATGCGGGATCATCATCTGCGCGAACCTCGTGTCGGCGTCGTTGTGCTCGGTGCCGGTTTCCGCCCCGGCCTGAGGCGCTGTCCCAGTGGCCGCGGCGGTCGGTCCAGGCGCGGTCTGGCTGCCGGAGTCTCCGGTTGCACAGCCGGCGAGCGCGAGGACGGCGGCGAGGGCGGCAGCGGACAGGGTCAGGTCATGCTTCATGGTGTGTTCCTTCGAGATAGCTTTTGCTCGTGCGGCTGTGTCTCCGCGCCGCTACTGGATTCGTTCCGGGTCCAGGTCAATCCGCCGCAGCAGCTGGGCGTTGAGGGCGACCACGATGGTGGAAACGGACATCAGGATCGCCGCGATGGCCGGGGAGATCGCGACCCCGGCGAAGGCCAACACCCCGGCGGCCAGCGGCACGGCGATGATGTTGTAGCCGGTCGCCCAGATCAGGTTCTGAATCATCTTCCGGTAGCTGGCCCGGGACAGGTCGATCATCGACAGCACGGACCGGGGGTCGTTGCCCGCCAAGACGACGCCGGCAGATTCCATCGCAACGTCGGTGCCGGCTCCGATGGCGATGCCGACTTCCGAGCGGGCCAAGGCTGGCGAGTCGTTGACGCCGTCGCCGACCATCGCCACTTTCAAGCCGCGTTGCTGCAATTCGGTGACCTTCTTGTCCTTGTCCTGCGGCAGGACCTCGGCGAAGACCTCGTCGATGCCCAGGTCGCGGCCCACGGAGTTTGCGACCTGGCGGGCGTCCCCGGTGATCATGGCGACCTTGAGCCCACGCTCCTGCAGAGCCCTGACCGCCGCCCGGGACTCGGGACGGACCTTGTCTTCCAAGGCCAGCGCCCCAATAATCGTGCCGTCGCGGACCACGTGCAGCACGCCGGCACCCCGATCCATCCACGCCGAGGTTTCTTGGGCTACGTCCGCCGCCTCGGCCAGGTTCAACTCACGGAGCATGTTCGGCCCGCCCAGGGAGATGTCGGCCCCGTTCACCACGGCGCGCACGCCCCGGCCGGTGCTGGAGGTGAAGTTGCGGCCGGTCAGGCCCAGTCGTGCTGCCTCGGCGTGTTCAGCAGCAGCCCGGACGATCGCGCGGGCGACGGGGTGTTCGCTGTCGGATTCGGCGGCCGCAGCCAGGGCCAGCAGCTCGCCTTCGGTCACGCCCTCCACTGCGGCGACGGCGGTAACCGCGTGTTCGCCTTCGGTCAGCGTGCCGGTCTTGTCGAACAGGACGACGTCGATGGTGCGCATCCGCTCCAGGGCGATGCGGTTCTTGATCAGCACGCCGGAGCGGGCGGCGCGTTCGGTGGAGATAGCGATGACCAGCGGGATCGCCAGGCCCAGCGCATGCGGGCAGGCGATGACCAGAACGGTCACCGTGCGGACGACGGCCTCATCGGGACTTCCGAGCAGCAGCCAGGCCCCGAAGGTGATGATGCCGGCCACCAGCGCGAAGTAGAACAGCAGGGCAGCAGCCCGGTCGGCCAGGGCCTGGGCTCGGGACGACGAGGCCTGGGCTTCGGCCACGAGGCGCTGGATGCCCGCCAGCGCCGTGTCGGAGCCCACTGCAGTAATCCGCACTCGCACCGAGTTGTCCGTGGCGACCGTACCGGCGACCACCGTGTCGCCGGTCGCCCGGGCGACGGCTTTGGATTCCCCGGTGATCATCGATTCGTCGAACTCCGCGCCGCCGTCGATGATCCGCCCGTCGGCCGGCACGCGGGCGCCGGAGCGCACCAGCACGACATCGCCGGTGGCGAGCGACCCGACCGGCACGGTTTGGACAGATCCATCGCTGTCGACCACGTCCGCCTCATCCGGCAGCAGGGCAGCCAGCGCGTCGAGTGCTCCCTGCGCGGAGCCCAGCGCACGCATTTCCATCCAGTGGCCCAACAGCATGATCACGATCAGCAGCGCGAGTTCCCACCAGAAGTCCAGGTCGAACCCGCCGATGCCGAGCGTTGTGATCCAGGAGGCGGCGAAGGCGACCGTGATGGCCATTCCAATCAGCAGCATCATGCCCGGCTGCCGGGACCGCAGTTCCTTCACCGCGCCCTTCAGGAAGGGGGTGCCGCCGTAGAAGTAAATAATGGTGCCAAGTACCGGCGGGATCCACGCCGCCCCGGGGAACTCCGGGACCGTATAGCCCAGGAGCATGGCGAACATCGGGCTGAAGAAGATTACCGGGACCGACAGTACCAGGGACAGCCAGAACTTGTTCTTGAACATCGCCGTGCTGTGCCCGGCGTGCTGGCCATGCGTATGGACGGCATGTTCCTCGTCCACCGCCGAATGGACGGGTCCGTCCGGCATGGCCTGCCCGTGCGTATCGTGGTCGGTCACCATCGGGCCCTGGCCCTGATGGCGGTGCCCAGGGCTTTGGGTGTGCGGGACCGAATTGTCGAGGTGGTGCGAATGCTCGCTTTTCATGACTCTTCTTTCGCGGGCGCCCCTGCCTTTGAAAGCGGGGCGGCCCTTCGCGGGGAACCTGATCTTCAGGAGGCAATAAGTTCGTAGCCGGCGTCGCCGATGGCCGACCGGACGGCGGACTCGCTGACGGGCGATGCGGCCAGAAGGGTGACGGTGGAAATGCCGCCGGGCACGAGGGCGACCTGCACGTCGCTCACGTCGTCGAGAGCGCCCAGCGCATTCGTGACGCTGGAGGCGCAGTGTCCGCAGGTCATGCCGGCAACCCGGTACTCTGCCTGAACGGCCGGCAACATCGACGAAGCCTCCGGCTCGCGGCGCTCGGTTCGTTCTCCGGAGGCGCCTGTCGGGGCGCAGCAGGTGCATCCTTGTGCGGACTTGGCGGTCAGGGACAGTTCCCGCTCGAGGGATTCGGCCATGGTGTTCTCCTCACACGTCGTTGGTGCTGGCTGCGGGAAGTGGGAACGCCAGACCAAGGGAATGACGCTCCGCCGCCGAAGCCGGTGAGGACCTTCACTGCGTTGAAGCCCTAGCGGGCTCGTGACGCTTGTTCCGGTGAATCCGAACTTATACCCCCGGGGGGTATAAGTCAAGGGGCTGGCAAGGGTTGGGGATGCTGCTGCGGCAGTGGCCACAGTCCCAAGGTAAGGGCTACGGTGCTTGGGAGGCGGCCGACCGCCGTCGGCCAGAAACCGGACGACAGGAGCAGATCATGACGCACATCAGCTCGATGCTCGATACCTACCCCAAGGACCTGGGCGGCGTGGACCGCCAGAAGCTGGCGGAGTGTATTGCCGCCTGCTTCGAATGCGCTCAGACGTGCACCGCGTGCGCCGACGCGTGCCTCTCGGAGGACATGGTTGCCGACCTCACCAAGTGCATCCGCACGAATCTGGACTGCGCCGACATCTGCGCAACCACCGGTCGCATCCTCTCGCGCCACACGGGCTACGACGCCAACATCACCAGGGCACTCCTGGAAGCCTGTCGGACTGCCTGCAAGGCCTGCGCCGACGAATGCGGCCAGCACGCGGAGATGCACGAACAGTGCAAGGTCTGCGCGGAGGCTTGCCGCCGCTGTGAACGCGCCTGTGACGAACTCTTGGCGTCGCTGGGAAGCGGCGCATCCGAATAGGCCGGCCCACCTCTTGTCTCGCTGCGGTGGCGCGCAGCCTCCTGCCGCGGGCCCGGGACCCCCGGGGCCCGCGGCAGGTCCGGCTAGGAGCCGATCTTCAGTCCGTTCCAGCCGCCGACACCTACAGTGATGCGCTTTTGGATCTTTTTCGAGGAGACCGGGTAAAAGTGCAGGTTGCCTTTCTTGTCGCGGGCGAGGATGCCGGACTGGCCGGCGGTCACGTGATCCTCGGCAGCGGACAGATGCGTCACGGCATTCCAACCCCACTTGGCGATCACCTTCCGGGTCTCGCTGATGAGGTTGCCTTTGCCGTTGGAGCGGTAGAGCTTCAACTGCCCGGCCGCGGTGCGGGCGACCAAGTCCATCTTCTGGTCTCCGTCGAAGTCCAGGGCCATCACGTCCATGCCCTTCCAGTTGCCGGAGCTCAGCAGCTTCCGCCGCTCGGGGTTTGTGCCGGCGGGATTCGCGTAGGAGTACAGCCTGCCGTCACGGTTCTTGGCGATGATGCCCGGGTACTTGTCCGCGGTCTTCCACTTGGTGACGAGGATGGTGTTGTGCTGCCATCCGCTCGTGCCCAGGGTGGAGCGTTTGAAGCCACCGCTCTTTTGCCCGTAGTCGACGGTGAGCCGGCCGTCCTCCCAGTTGGCAATCAGGTCCTGCGTGCCGTCGCCGTTCCAGTCGGCGATCTCCACCGCTCGCGCTGCTCCCCATCCGGCCGAAACGTAGAAGCGCTTGTTCAAGTCCTTCCCCTTGGCGGACGGGTATAGGTAGAGCTTGCCTGCGGAGTCCACCGCTGCGACATCACCCGACATGGCCTTGGCCGGGGCGACGGCGGCCGGCAGGGCCTTCAGGTCGTTGGCGAGCAGCTTCGGCATGTCATAGGTGTAGTGCGTGACCCCCGGGAGGATGGTCATCTTCGTGTTGGTGAACCCGAGGCTCTTGTATTTTTTCTCAGCGCTCTTGGCGCTGCCCAGGGCTGACCAGGTTTTCAAGCTGGTGCCGCCGCGTCCGTCCCGGCTGCCGCAGATCCAGTGCAGCTTCATCTTCTTCACCGCCGCGGGAGCGGTGGTTTCCATGCCCGTGTATCCGCCGCCGCCGACGATGGTGGCCCCGCCGCCCTTTATCCAATCCTGTCGGTCTGCGAGGAGTTCATAGGTGATGAACTCGGCTCCGCCGGAGTAGCCGTGGAACCAGATGCGGCGGGTGTCGAGCTTGTATTTGGCGATCAGTGTTCCTGCCAAGGCCCGGAAATAGTCACCGTTGCGGTCGGCGTCCTCCCACCAGGTGATGCCGCCTTTCTTGTCGGGGGTGATGACGGGAACCATGATCATGTTCTTCTTGGCCGCCTCGGCCGCCATCTTCTTCATGATGGACCCGTTGGGGTGGTGGACGTAGGACTGCGCCGGGTAGGAGTAGTCACCGTGAAAGACGAATAGGACGCCGACCGGCTTCTTCGTATCGATTCCGTTGGCGTAGACGTGATATTTACTGCTGGCACCGTTGGGAGCGGTATAGGTCTGGTAGGTCGCGTTTCGCGGTGCCGCGGCCTGGGCCGGGGTGCTGACAACCAGGGCTGATGCGAGGATGGTCGTCGCCAGGACTGTTCCCAGGAGCGCGCGGATGAGGGCCTTCATCAAACTGGATCCGTTCATAGTGCTGCCGCACTGCGCGAATGCGGGCACGGGTGCTAAGGGATGCAATCGGACGTAAGGGCTGATCCGTAAGGGATCTGGGAAAACCGCGCCAGTTCCCGCCTCGAAGTAGGGGTGCCAAATCGTGGGACGGGAGCCGCATTTGCCTTCGGACAGGAACAGCCGGTTCCTGAATGCGGGGAGGACTCATTTGTCGCTGGCGGTTTGGGACGCCGCAGGAATCAAGGGTCTTCCGCGGGCAGCGGTTGTGCTGGGCATGGCTCCGGGAGGAGCGGGCAGTTGGGCGGCAACGATCGCCGTCAGGGACAAGCCGAAGCCCACCACCTGCCACGGACCCAGCACCTGCCCCAGCAGCAGCGCCCCCAAGGCCGCGGCTACCAGCGGGGACAGCAGGCCCAGCACCGCCACCGCGGCAACCGGGATGCGTCCGATGCCCCAGAACCAGATCACGTAAGCAGCGAGCCCGCCGACAGTCCCCAGCCACGCATAGCAAGCAACCGCCGGGAGGTCCAGGTGTGGCGGGATGCCTTCCAGCAACAACGTCACCGGCAGCAGGAACAGGCCGCCGGCAGTCAGCTGCCAGCCTGCCAGCGCAACAGGCCCAACCCCCGGCGGCCGGCCCCATCGCTTGGTGAGAGTGACGCCGGCAGCCATTGCGGCCGCACTGGCCAGTCCGGCTGCGACTCCGGTGGCATCCAGCAGCGCGGCGGAGCGGAGAACTACGAGGGAGACGCCGGCCAGACCGATGAAGCCCCAGCCCAGCCGCCAGCCCGACAAGCGCTCCCGGAGCACGATCACGGCTAGCAGGGCAACGATCAGCGGCTGGGTCGCCCCGAGGGCGGAGGCCACCCCGCCTGGCAGCCGGTAGGCGGCCGCGAACAGCAACGGGAAGAACGCCCCGATGTTCAACATGCCCAGCACCACCGCCTTCCACCACCACCCTCCCCTCGGCAGCCGGCGGGTGAAAACCAGCCCGATGATCCCGGCGGGCAGTGCCCGGATCATCGCGGAGAACAACGGGTAGCCCTCCGGCAACAGCTCGGAGGTCACCACATAGGTGGTCCCCCAGGCAAGTGGCGCGATGGCAGTAAGCAGGATGACGGCGGCGCCGGCCATGCTTCCCCCTAACGGATGTGCTTGAGCTGCTGCCGCAGGCCGGCCTGTCGCCGCACGGCGGACCGACAGGAATGTTTCACCCCGTTCGAGGGGCTATTCATCCGGATCGCGTGCTCCGGACCCGTTTGTCGTGTCTACTGACGGATTTGGAGCGTCCCATCTTGGAGCTACTCAAGGAGTAAGATATCTAAGTGCTTAGATATAATAGCTAAGCACTTAGATATCTGCAATGGTCTCTTCGACGTTCGGGAGTTGATGTTCAGACCGGCCATCTGTTCAACGCCATCTGGCCCGGCGCGGCATCAGCCGTTCCCGAACATCTGAATGGGTTTGAACCGGCACATGAAAACCAGATTTATTAGCACATAATAGGTTGGAGCGTATGAACGACCATTTGGAATCGATCCTGGGCCAGTGGGCTGCCGAACGTCCCGACCTGGATGTTTCTCCCATGGCGGTGATCGGGCGCATTTCACGCATCTCCAGAATGATCGACACCAGGCTCGCACGCACCTTCGCTGATCACGGGCTGGACTCCGCATCGTTTGACGTTCTTGCAACCCTTCGGAGGTCCGGAGCCCCCTACACGCTGAGCCCTAGTGAACTGACCAGCAGTGCCATGGTTACCTCTGCCGCCATCGCCCAGAGACTAAACCGGCTTGAAGAAAAGGGTCTGATCACCCGCTCAAAAAACGAAGCGGACGGCCGGGGCAAACAGGTCACACTGACATCCAGAGGTCTCGGCCTTATCGAGCAGGCGCTGCCAGACCACGTCCGAACCGAGCACGATTTGCTTAGCTCACTCAGCAAAGCCGAGAAAGACTCCCTGGCATCGCTCCTGGCGAAGCTCGAATCGGGCTTCAGCTAGCGGGACCCCCGTTACTGTTTGAAGAGCATTCGTCGAAGATGAGGCTCGACGTCAACAGTGCCGAACTCAACAGAATCTGGCCTCACACCCTTGCTTCATGCCGACCAGGGACAACTGCCGGCCCTCTTTTCCAAGGAACACGAGCAAGATGGCGAGACGCTCAGGCCCGTCCCTTCAGAATCAGGTGCCAGTAGATCTGCGGCAAGATCCGCCGGTCCATCACCCACTGCCAGCGCCGCTCCTTGGCCATCCTGAGGACCGGGTAGCTCGGCTGGGGGCGGTATTGGTCGTCGAACTCGGCAAAGAACGCGGTGCGGCGGCTCAGCGTGAACGGGCAGACTGAGTAGCCGTTATAACGCGCGCCAGGCGCTCGCCCGGCCAGAACAGCGGTGAGGTTCTTCGCCAGTACTGTGGTCTGCTTGCGGAGCGCCCCGCCGGACTTGGAGTTCCGTGTTCCGGCGGCGTCGCCGAGGGACCAGACGTTGGGAAAACGCGGATGGCGCAGAATCTCTGGATCCACCTCGACAAAGCCGCCACCGCTCCCCCTCGGCGGCAGTGAAGTGGCTTTCAACCAGTCCGGCGCCGATTGCGGCGGAACCGCGTGCAGCAGGTCGTACCGCATTTCCCGCTCCCCCGAGGAGCCGCGCAGCACCAGGGTCTGTGCCTCAGGATTGACCGAGGCGACGGTGGTGGAGGTCCAGAGCGTGATCCCGTACTCGCTGATCTTGCGCTCCAGCTCCCGGTCCACCTCCGGCATCCCGAAGACGGTGGGCGTGGGCACCACCAAGTGCACGTTGATGTCCTGCAGCACGCCCTGTTCGCGCCAGTAGTCGCAGGCCATGTAGGCAATTTTTTGCGCGGCACCTGAACACTTGGCGGGCCCGGGCGGCTGAGTGAATACGGCGGTGCCGGAGCGCAGCGCTCGCACCAGGTCCCAGGTCTTGGGAACCAGCTCGGCGTCGTAATTGGATGAGCCGTGCGGCGAGGCCATCGCCTCGGCCAGCCCGGGAACGGCATCCCAGTCCAACTGCAGGCCAGGACAGACCACCAAGTGCTCGTAACTAACGCGGTCGCCTCCGGCCAGGACGACGACGTTCTCCTCCGGCCGCACGTCGGCCGCCTCCCCGCGGATCCAGTCAACGCCCTGGGGCATGACATCCGTTTGGGGGCGGACTGCTTCGGCCATCCGTGCAGCTCCGGCTCCTATGTGGGAGAACAGCGGTTGGAAGTAGTGCTGGTCCCGAGGTTCGATGATTGCAATGTCCTCAACCTTCCACCGGCGAAGCCGCGCGGCCAGCGAGATTCCCGCATTGCCGCCGCCGACAACCACTACCTGATGGTGCTTGTCCATGTTTCGGCCTTCCGTCATTGGCGGCTGTGCCCCCGCCGCTGCCGCGTCCGAACAGTCCACAGCGCCCAGGGCCGTCCGTCAAGGCGGGAGCGAGCCGGGACCGGGTCATGAAACGTCGGCCTCGATCTCCAAAACAGCGGTCCGCGCAGGATGGGGCCGGGGCGTTACGGCGGCGGATCCGCGACCAGCCGCGGGTCCTGGAACAGCCGTTGGGCCGGCGGTTCTGGCGGTAGCGGGCTGGTGACGGCACATGCGCGTGGTCGCGATTGGCGGCTGCGAGCACCAGCGCGACCAGTGCGTCGGCGGTTTCTGCGCCCTGATTTGGCAGCATGACGACGAGGGCGAACGTCGGCCTCGAGGCACTTATCACTGCCAGGCGTGTGGGAAAGTGTGTATCTTGCGAGCCGGAGCCACAGAAGACCCGCGTCTTCAGTGGAGCTTAGGGGAATCGAACCCCTGACCTTTTCATTGCGAACGAAACGCTCTACCAACTGAGCTAAAGCCCCGGATGCGCGTGTTACCCGCGCAATCACACGTGTGTAAGGGTAGCGCATCGACCCGCGTGCATACCAAATGAATCCAAAGCTTTTTGATGTACCGCCCGCGTCGAGCTCGGACTACTACTTCTCCTGCAGAACGGACAGCACGTTCCCGGATGGATCCTTGAACCATGCGATGTAGGGGCCTTCTTCGCGGAAGATGCCCTTGTCGTCCTGGGCAAAACCCTCGTAACGCTCGAACCGCACTCCCTGCGAGGCCAGTCCGGTCACGGCCGTTTCGATGTCATCCACTTGAAAGTTGAGGATCGTGAAGCTCCCCGGAACGGCGTCCGGCTGTTCATAAACAAGCGTGTCCCGGCCGCCGGCCAGATGCAGCCACATCAGGCCATACTCCTCGGACGTTTTCAGGCCAAGAGTATCGCGGTAGAAGCGTTGCGCCTCCTGTAGATCATGAACGGCGATACCGCTGTAGGCCTTGCTGTTGGTGAGCTTCATGGCAACCCCTCCCGGGTCGACCCAACCGTGAATGTGTAGGGCTTGTCCCCACGTTTCCGGCCGTGGCGCTTGGCCGGTGGTGATCCATCACAGCGCAGGTTCCTGCTCAACAGTGTTGCAGGCGCGGGGAGCCTCGGGGAAGACGTGAGCCCACTCGAGCCCCGGCAGTCGCTACCTCTCTCGAGTAAAACGCTACGGCCGACTGCGAGCCCTGCGTCGATTCTCCGAGGCATGGGAGAAAATGAATACTCTTCATTTTACTAATACCGGATAAGAAACTGTTGGGGGATCAATGGTCACACCTTTGGGCGCAGCCCTTTCAAGCGCATGGCTGGGCATGACGAGCACCATCGTCGGAAAAACGGCCATCGCTGCCGTCGCCGCTGCCGGGATAGCAGCCGGAAGCCTCGCCGTCGTTGGAGCCGTGAATCATGATCAAGGCTCGGTCGTGCGCGTCGTTGACGGCGATACGTTGGTCATCAACTACAACTTCCGGGAAGAAACGGTACGGCTCCTTAACGTCGATACTCCGGAGACCAAAAATCCCAGCCAGCCGGTTGAATGTTTGGGACACGAGGCGACACAGAATCTTGAACAGCTCGCTCCGCCCGGCACGAAGGTCCGCCTCGACTTCGACGTCGAGCGTCACGACCGGTATGGCCGCACGTTGGCAGCAGTCTTCGTCGGCGACTCACTGGTAAACGCAGAGATTGCCAGACGGGGCTTAGGGCACGCTGTCTACTACGAGCCCAATCGGAAGTACCTGAGCCAGGTGCAAGAGGCTCAGTCGGAAGCAGCGGGAACAGGGCAGGGCATGTATGACCCGTCGATCGGTTGCACCATTCCCGGACAAGTCCAAGAGGCAATTGAACAGGTAGAGGCAACAGCCGCAGGCAATCCAGCCGACACTTCGTCCGCGACAGCCGAGGCAGTAACTGCCTTGGCCTTGACCATCGCAGCAGCAAAGTCGGTGGACTCCACGCTCCACACTGCTTCTCACACGGCAGATGCTGTGCTGTGGACGGCTCTATCGACTGCTGACCGGAAGCAACTCAGCAGCCAGTTGTCGGACGCCATAAAAGCCGGCGAAGCGAAACATCAACAACTGTCGGTGCAACGCGACAAGCTCAAGGTTGCCGAGGACAAGGCAGCCGCCGAGAAGAAAGCGGCCGAGGAAAAGCGGAAGGCGGAAGCGAAGGCCAAGGCGAAACGGATTGCGGCTGAAAAGAAGGCGGCCAAGGAACGCGCTCAAGCGGAACGGGCGGCGGCCGAGCAAGCGGCAGCACAGGCCGCTGCCGCGGCTGAGGCGGCTCGGCAGGCCGAAATCACCAGGCAAGCGCAAATTGCCGAAGCAGAACGGCAGTGGCGTCAACAGCAACAGGCTCCTGCCCCCGCGCCTCCGGCTTCCAATCCCTACCCTGGCTACACCGGGCCCCGATGCTATGCACCCGGCGGCCGTTCGTGGACGCCCTGCCCTTAGCCCTTAGCCCTTCACGGCACCAACAGCAAGACCCCTGGCGGTCCGCATCCGGACTGGCAGGGGTCTTCAGCTGTGTGAACAACAAGGTCGGGGCTTCGCGGGCCCCCAGACACCGCTCCGGCTTCGTGGGCCTGAACCGTGCACCTCAACGGGCTGGCAGCTTGTGGCTTCGCCCGATCTGATAGGTATCAGAGCACCTTCCAGACAATCCGTGCAAGCGCTGGGCTTACAATTGATCAGACTGTTCAAGCAGTCGCACGGCGTTCGACAGGAAGTGGTCATTTTGCAGCAACTCGATGCGACCGACCGGCGGATCCTGCTGGCGCTGGATGAAGACCCGCGCATTCCGGTGATGATGCTGGCCCAGCGGCTCGGCCTGGCCCGCGGCACCGTCCACTCGCGGCTCGAGCGCTTGGCTGCCTCGGGTTGCCTGCGCACGCACTCGGCCCGGGTGCTGCCGGAAGCGCTAAATCGCGGGGTGATGGCCATGGTGAGTGCGGAACTGGACCAGAGCAAGCTCAACGATGCCGTGGAAGCGCTTCGGAAGATTCCGGAAGTGCTGGAATGCCACGCCCCGGCGGGCGATACGGACTTGCTGATCCGGGTGGTGGCCAGCAGCCCGGACGATCTGTATCGGGTGAGCGAAGAAATCCGCTTCTGCCCCGGCATCACCCGCACCTCCACGCAGATGTTCCTGCGCGAGGTGATTCCCTACCGCACCACGGGCCTGTTGAAGCAGGACTGACCGTTCGGAGCCAGCGCCGGCACGGCCGCACCGGTGGAAAAGAGCCGGTGGCTGGGATTGCCGGCCCGGGGCAAACCGCTAGAAGAAGAAATGCGCCAGCACACCGATCACCCAGACGGCGCCGGCGGTAAACGCACAGCCGAGCTCCACCAGCATGCCCAGGCCCACGGCCTTGAGCGCCGCCCAGCTGGCCCCGACCGCCTGGCCGAAGTCCCGCCGTCGTGCGTATTCGCTGAGCAGGAGCCCGGCGGCAAACCCGATGAACAGCCCGACGACGGGGATCACGAACATCCCGACCACACCCACCAGCACGCCCGCCAGGATTGACCAGTTGGGCACCTGCCGTTGTTTCAGCCGGCGCCCGGTGAGTACCAGGCTGGCCAGCATGCCGGCGGCCACGAACACCATCCCGATCGCGAAGACCACCCAGCCCAACGTGCTCTGCAGCACGATGGCCCAGACGAGCAGGCTGATGCCGATGGTGATGGTGCCGGGCAGCACGGGGACAACGATGCCGGCAATGCCGACGGCGATGAGCAGACCGCAGAAGACGGTCGCGAGTATCTGGGCTTCCACCCACCCAGCCTACTGGGGCGCACCGGACGGATTCTGGCAGGCCTGCCCAGTCGCGGGTAATCTGCGCGCAGTAGTCGCAGGACCTGCGTGCGGGCGGCGCCCTGCGCGGCTGGCTGGGTGTGTCACTAAAACGTGGCGCGCACCTCGTTTCCCCTTCGATCCCCGTTCATTCGCACGGGCAACAGTTGAGGGGCCGGCCACCTCCAACGGCCGGCCATCACTCAACCGGAGGTCCAATTCGTGCACGCGTCCCCAACTCCGAAACCAGCCTCGCTCTCCCGGCCCCTGCGCCTGACCGGCGGGGCCCTGGCCCTGCTGGCTGGCGGCTCCATGCTCGGCCCCGCCGCCACCGCCGCTCCCACCCCCGTCGACACCGATTGGGCCGCCTCTGCCTACCGGGGAGGCATCGACGTCGTTGATGCTCCGGATGCCGACCAGCAGACCCTCGACGGCACCGTCTTTGATGACAAGAACAAGAACTCCAGGCAAGACGTCAACGAACCGGGCCTGCGCGGTGTCACCGTCTCCAACGGCCGCGACGTCGTCACCACGGACAGCCATGGCCGCTACGAATTGCCGGCGTTCGACAACATGACCGTCTTCGTCACGCAGCCCCGCGGCTACCAGGTGCCGGTGGACGACGACAACGTCGCCCAGTTCTTCTACCACCACCTGCCGGAGGGATCCCCCGACCTGAAGTTCGGCGGCATCTCCCCGACCGGGGCGCTGCCTGACAAGGTTAACTTTCCGCTGGCCAAGAGCAAGCTCACCCAGTCCCCGGAGCAGCACTGCGCATTCGGCGCCGACGTCCAAACCTACAACCAAAAAGAGGTGGAGTTTGCGCAGAACGGTGCCTTCGCCGACCTTGCCGCCCGCTCAGACTATGCCGGCTGCGGCGCGCTCTTCATCGGCGACATTGTGGGCGATGACCTGTCCCTCTTCGAGCAGACCCGGGAACTGACCGCCAAGCTCAACGGTCCGGCCCGCTTTCTGCCCGGCAACCACGACCTCGACTTCGACGCCCTCGACGGCGAGCACGAGTTTGACACTTACCGCAGCCAGTTCGGCCCGGAATACTACTCTTACGACGCCGGCAAGGCCCACGTCGTCGCCATGAGCAACATCGAGTATCCGACGGCGATCCCCGCGAAGAAGAGCAATTACACGTACGCCCTCGGCGAGCGCCAGCTCGAATGGCTGCGCCAGGACATCGCGAAGGTGCCCAAGGACCGGGTGATCGTGCTCGCCGGCCACAGCCCGCTCCTCGAGTTCTACTACAGCAACTCTCACACCACGAAGCAGCTGCAGGCGATTTACGCGATCCTCGAGGGCCGCGAAGTCGTTTCCTTGGGCGGGCACACCCACATGTCGGAGAACCTCCGGGAGGGTGACCTCATGGCCGGCTGGCGCGACGAGCTCGGCGATGCGGGCCTGCCGTTCACCCACTTGACCGTCCCGGCAGTGTCCGGCCATTGGTACAACGGCCGGGTGCTCGCCGACGGCTTTCCCACCGCCATCCAGCGTGACGGGACCCCTCCCGGCGTGCTGACCCTGGATATCAAGAACACGGAGGTCCGCGAGCGTTTCACGGCCACAGGCGACGACGGCTCCGACCAGATGGCTCTGGGCATCAACTCCCCCGCCTACCGCGCCTGGTTCGACGAATACAAGAACCAGCGCGGCAAAGCCCCGTCCCCGGCGAACCCGAACGCGGTGGCCCAGGGCGAGCTCGGTGAGACCTGGCTGACCACCAACTTCTGGATGGGCTCCACCGGCTCCACCGTGAAGGTCTCCATCGATGGCGGCGAAAGCGCCGAAGCCACGCGCACCCAGTCGATGACCGCCGACGACGTCCCGCTGATTGGCGCCGAGTACACCGATCCCACCGCCACCATCGAGCAGTTTGTGCACGGCGGCGGCCTGCACGA
Organism: Arthrobacter sp. Y3225116; assembly: GCF_059091245.1. Classification (NCBI taxonomy): domain Bacteria; kingdom Bacillati; phylum Actinomycetota; class Actinomycetes; order Micrococcales; family Micrococcaceae; genus Arthrobacter; species Arthrobacter sp. Y3225116. The sequence goes on along the minus strand of NZ_JBNHGL010000012.1, from coordinate 19,397 downwards.
CCGCACCTCCCACCTGTGGCGACTCGATCTGCCGGCCGGCCTGGCCGTCGGTGAGCACACAGCCACGGTCACCGCGACCGACGTGCACGGCCGCGAGTTCACCGAGGCCATCACCTTCGAGGTCGTCGAGTAACCCTGCCTGATATCCGACGGCGGGTGGTTGCGTCACGCAGCCACCCGCCGCTGGTCTCACCAGGGGAAGAAGTTGTTGCCACTTCTACACCACATTGGCGAAGCGCCCCGCCGGCAGCTACGAGGCCTTCGTCTACGCCACCGGATCGGCAAGGAGACTTCTGTCCCCGCGCACCCGACGAACGCGTCAGGTGCCGGTCCCCTACCGCCTTCCAGAGCGCTGGACCTCCGAGGGCGTGGGCCGGGGGCCCTGCCCACGCACCGGTAAAGGACCACGGAAGGTTGGGCGAAAATCCGGTGAACAGCCCTCGGATCCGGGCTTTGCTACCCGGCGATAGGGTTGAATACGGTGAGTGACATCCGACCGCTCCATTGCTCCATCCCAGTCCGCGGCGACGGCACTGCCCCGGCGTCAATTACTTCGATCAGCCGGAATTCTTGCCGCCGCTGCCTCGGTTCCGGGTTTCCTGACCGCCCCGCTGCCCGCGCACGGCGCGACGGGCTTCTTCCGGCACGGCGTTGCCTCGGGAGATCCCTACCCGGATTCGGTGCTGTTGTGGACGCGCCTGACTCCGGAGGATGACGCGACGCCCGGTTCGGGACGCGGTGACGATGCCCGCATCCGCTGGGAAGTAGCAGCCGATTCAAATTTCAAGCAGGTGGTGTCGCGCGGGTGGACGGAGACGGGCGCCTGGCGGGACCACACGGTCAAGGTGGTGGCCGCCGGGCTGCTACCGGGCACAGCGTACTGGTATCGGTTCAGGTTCGGTAAGGACTATTCGCCGGGGGGCCGGACACGCACTGCTCCGGCATCCGGCGCGGCCGTGGACCGGCTCCGGATGGGCGTGGTGTCGTGCGCCAATTACCAGGCCGGCTACTTCGCTGCTTACCGACACCTGGCCGACCGCGGCGACCTGGACCTGGTGCTCCATCTGGGCGACTACCTCTACGAGTACGCGCCGGGCGAGTATCAGGCGCGTGACGTCCTCGTGCGTCCCCACGACCCCGCCGTGGAGATGACCACGTTGGAGCATTACCGCAGGCGCCACGCCCAGTACAAAACCGACCCGGAACTCCAGGCGTTGCATGCTGCGGCACCGTTCGTGGTGACGTGGGATGACCATGAATCCGCCAACGATGCCTGGTCCGACGGCGCAGAAAACCACACCGAGGGGGCTGAAGGAACCTGGTCCAAGCGCTCGGGCAACGCCAGGCAGGCCTACGCGGAATGGATGCCGGTCCGCTACGAACCCGGTGGACAGTTGTACCGCAGGCTGGAGTTCGGCTCACTGGCGAGCCTGTCGATGCTGGACCTGCGCTCTTACCGGAGCAAGCAGGCCGACAGCCAGTTGGACTCGGCGGTCGACGATCCGAACCGCACCATCACGGGCGACGAGCAGATGGACTGGCTGTTGGCCGGGCTCGGCAACGATTCCCCGCAGTGGAAGTTGGTGGGGAACCCGGTCATGATTACTCCGGTCCGCTTCCCATCGACCCAGAACACGCAGGAACTGCATGCGCTGAGCGAATTGCTGGGGGACCGCAATATCGACGGGGTTCCCTACAACGTGGACCAGTGGGACGGCTATGTCGCCGACCGAAACAAAGTCCTTAGGCACCTGCGCGACAACGCGGTGACAGACACCGTTTTCCTGACCGGTGATATTCATTCGGGTTGGGCCTGCGACCTGCCGGCCGACCCGCTGACCTACCCGCTCAATGGCCGCTCCGTGGGCACGGAACTTGTGTGCACGTCCGTCACCAGCGACAACCTGGACGATATCCTCCGCGTTCCGGAACGCACCGCCTCGCTGACGGTCGAGTCGGCCGTGAAGCTGCTGAACCCGCACGTCAAGTACCTGGATTTCGACTCGCACGGCTTCTCAGTACTCGAGGTGACTCCGGCCGAGGTCCGAATGGACTGGTATCGGCTGGCGGAACGGACCGACGCCGCGTCGCCCGCGTACCTAACGGCGTCCTGGGCAGTCGCTGCCGGTACTCAAAGAGTCCGCCGCGCAGCGAAAGGTATTCTTGGATGAGCCCGACTGAGACGGGCGGCGGCACAGCCCGCCGAAGTTTCCTGAAGTTTGCCACTGCCTCAGGCGCCGCCGTCGTACTTTCAGCTGTCCCGGGTGCCGGATGGGCCGCGCCCGGCGGGAACGGGAAGGGCAAGGCCGCTCGGGAAGTATCGACGCCCAAGGTCTACGTGCTGGTGGTCGACGGCTGCAGGCCGGACGAGGTCACCACTGCTCTCACACCGAACCTGGCGGCACTACGCGATGCCGGTACCAACTTTCCAGCGGCCCGCTCCCTGCCAATCATGGAGACCCTCCCTAACCACGTCATGATGATGACAGGCCTGCGCCCCGACCGCACCGGAGTCCCGGCCAACTCCGTCTACGACCCTGCGGAGGCCGCGGTTCGCACGCTCAACCGGCCCGCGGATCTGCGCGCGGTGACCGTGCTGGAGCGGCTAAATGCAGCCGGCTTCACCACCGGAACAGTGCTCAGCAAGGAATACCTGTACGGGATCTTCGGGGAGCGGGCCACCTACCGATGGGAGCCTGCGCCGATTGTCCCCGTCTCGGGCCACGCGCCGGACGCCTACACAGTGGACGCCCTGATCGGCATGGTGGACTCAGCCGACCCCGACCTGGTCTTCACCAACCTCGGCGACGTCGACCGGATGGGCCACTCGGACCTGACAGGTACTACCCTGCAAGCAGCGCGGCATGCTGCGCTGGCGTCGACGGACCTGCAGGTGGGTCGCTTCATCGAACATTTGAAGGACCGGGGGACTTGGCAATCCAGCGTGGTGATCGTGTTGGCCGACCACTCCATGGACTGGTCGTTGCCGACCAACGTGATTAGCATCGACAATTCCCTGTGGCTGTATCCGGAACTCCGTCGACACCTGCAGATTGCCCAGAACGGCGGGGCGGACCTGCTGTACTGGACGGGGGATGCGGCAAGCCGGGACGAGGCGGTAGCGCGGCTCGCCATGGTGGTGGCCGCCCACCCCGGGGTGCTCTCAGTGCATCGGCCGGCAGAACTGCGGCTGGGCCCGGAAGCGGGCGATCTGGTGGTCTACTGCCGGGCCGGATGGCGCTTCTCCGACCCCTATATCTTGTCCAACCCGATTCCCGGCAACCACGGGCATCCCGCGACGGAACCGATCCCCTTCTTCATTGGCGGCGGCAGCGATCTGGTGCTGCCCGGAGTGTCGTCGGAACCGGCGCGAACCGTCGATGTCGCGCCAACAGTTGCAGCCCTCTTTGGTTTGGACGAACCGAAGGGCGGCTACGACGGACGGCAGCGGACCGCATCCTTGTCGCTGGCCCGCTGAGCCAAGGTCCCGGCTGGCTGAAGCGGCCACCCGCCGTCGCTGCTTTCCGCTGATCGGGGAAGGCGCTAGGCTATCGCGGCCCTGACGAGGGCCTCGACCTTCTCCTCCACCGCCGGGGTCCACTCCACTAATGCGAACGAGACCGGCCACATCGGCCCGTCGTCGAGCGTGGCCGCATCGTTGAATCCGAAGGTGGCGTAGCGGGCCTGGAACTTGGCCGCGCCCTGGAAAAAGCAGACGACCTTGCCGTCCGTGTTGGCGTACGCGGGCATCCCGTACCAGGTCTTGGGAAGAAGCTCCGGCGCGTTCGCGGTGACGAGCGCGTGAATGCGTTCCGCGAGGACGCGGTCGGCGTCGGGCATCTCGGCGATCGCGTCGAGCACGGCGCGCTCGTTGTCGGCCTTCTTCTGGCCGCTGCGGCCCTGTGCCTTGAGCTCCTGGGCCCGCTCCTTCATGGCGGCCCGCTCGGCCTCCGAGAAGCCGCCCGCATCGGACTTCTGGTTGGTGCTCATCTCGATCTCCCTTGTACGAACCACGACCGACAGTAGCAGCCGCTTGGGGCGCGGGCTTCTCGAATCCTGCTCGGACCGTGAGAAACGTAGCCGTCGGCGGGCAATCTGATATACGGTGCAGCGATACCTCGCGGCTACGGGGCGGGGCTGGTTAAACGGAAGGCGCGGGGACATCATGGACGACGCACAGAACCGCCAGGACCTGACCCGGCAAATCGACCAGCGCCGCGATGAGATCAGGGCGTTTCTTCGCCGCGCCCGTCCCAAACGCAACCGCCTGACCAGTGTCAGCGTCGTTGGTAGCTCGGTCGTCGCCGCGTTGACGGCGGGCCCGGGCTTCGGCCAGAACACTTTCAACACGGCGGTGGCGGGCGCTTTCTCGCTGTCCAGCACGTCGGTCGTCTGGCAGGTCATCTGCATCCTGGCATCGATCCTCTCCCTTGCCGCGGCGATTGCGTCCGGCCTTGCCAACTCCCGCAACAGCGCGGAGCAGATCTCAACGGCCGAGTCCGCCAGCGCGCAGCTCGACGGGCTGCTGACCGCCCTGAAGTACGGCCAGCTGCCGGTCGGCGACGCTGCGCGGCTCTATCAGGAGTACAGCTCGAAAGCGGCCTTCATCGATTAGCCGCTCCGCCGGCCCACCGGTCGGCCCGGCCACGAGCGGGGCTGCCTGAGCCCGGAGCGGCGACGGGGTCAGCGCGTCGACGTGCGCATCGCGGCTACCGCACGCCTTTGATTTTGACCACGAAGACCGCGCCGAGCAGCCCGATCACGGCGGAGAGCGCGAACAGCGCGGTGTAACCGCCGAGGTAGAGCACGGTGGGAGCGGCGATCAAGGGTGCGATGACCTGCGGCGACGAGGCCGCGATGTTGATGACGCCCATGTCTTTGCCCCGGTTGGCGGCGCTCGGCAGCACTTCCGTGAGCAGGGCGAAGTCCACGGCCAGGAACATGCCGAAGCCCGCGCCGAGGACCATGGCCGCGCCGACCACGGCCGGCCACGCGGGCGTGATCGCCACGATGACCGATGCCGTCGCGATGGTGATCGAGGACGCGATGACGAACGGTTTGCGGCGCCCCACCCGGTCGCTGAGAGGTCCGCCCACCAGCGCCATCACCACTACCGTGGCCGCATAGACGCCGGTCAGCAGCAGCACGCCGCCGGCCGGGTCCGGATGGCCCACGGCGTCCTGGAGGAAGAAGAACAGGTAGAGGGTGAAGATGTTGTTGCCCAGATTGACCAGGAAGCGGGTCAGCCACGCCCAGCCGAAGTCGGGGTGTTTGGCCGGGGAGATCCAGAAGCCCTTCAGGAAGCCGGGCCAGGCGAAGGGCGGGCGGTCGGCCTTGCGCAACGGGGTGTCCCGGCCCGCAATCACGAACGGAATGATGCTGGCCAGCAGGAATACGGCGCAATAGATGTAGCCGAGGACGAAGCCGCCGGCCAGGTTGGCCAGCACCGCGCCCATCACAATGCCCAACGTCTGCCCGATCGCCGCCAACCCGCCGATCTGGCCGCGCTGCCGCCGCGGCACGCGGTCCGGGATGCTGGCCGTCACGGCCGCGTAGGCGCCGTTGCAACCGGCCTGCACCAGGCACCAGCCGATCACCATCACCGCGATGTTGGGGGCGCCGGACAGCAGCAGCAGCGCGGCGAAGCCCAGGACGCCGCCGGCCAGGGCCCATGGCACCCGTCGTCCGAACCGGGAGGTGGTGCGGTCGCTCAGCGCCCCGAAGACCGGATTGGCGACGAGGGACACGGCGGCGCCGAAGCCGGTGGCCATCGCCAGGACGGCTTCCTTGTTCACGGCATCGAACGCCTGCGACTGCTGGGCCAGCAAGACCTGCAGCGGGCCGAAGAAGGCAGCATTAATCCCGAGGTTGGTCAGCAGGACGGCGGTGACCCAGCCGGCCCGGACCTTGATGGTGGGTTCCCGGAACGCCGCGGGAAGGTCGAGCGCCGGCACGGGATCGCGCGGTTCCTGGACGGACATGGCGACAACCCTCCTCACCGACGGCGCGGCCTGACCCGCGGTCCCCTGTTGTTGCAACAGCGTACAGCCGCCGTGTCGCAGGCGGGTAAGGCCACGCACCCGCTGCCGGCGGTGTCGCCCAACGGCAGGTCGGCGGCGCTGACCGGCCGGCCTTCAGGACGTGCGGGACGTGAGCGCAACCTGCGCCCTCCGGCGGCGGCCGGGCGTCGATTGCGCGGGATGTCGGCCTGCGCCGGCGGCGGCCGGGCGACGACTGCCCGGAATGTCAGCCCGCGCCGGCGGCGGCACGCTGCCGGGCCAGCTTTTTCAGCCCGCGCGAGACCTGGACCGGCTCCGGCCAGCGCGGCGCAAGGTTGTCCCCCAACGTGACGCCCTTGAGCTTGCGGCCGAACATCGGGACCACCCATTCCTGCAGCCAGTCGCGCTCGCGCCGGAGTGCCTCGCGCCAACCCGCCCGGACCGGAGCCTCCGGCCACTTCAGCCGGAGTGTGTGCTCCAAGCCGAGGGCCTCGAGGACCCTGGCCGCCATGTACTTGTGCCCCAGCGCGGACATATGCAGCCGGTCTGTGTCCCACATCCGCCGGTCCTGATAGACGTCGAACGCCCAGTGGTCCACCAGCACGGCGCCGTAACGCCGGGACAGGTCACGGACGGCCTCGTTGAACACCCAGTTGCGCCGCCGCATCGGCTCGAGGACCGGCGGAAGCATGACCTCAAAGCCGGTGAAGAGGATTAACTGCGCACCCGTTTCGGCCAGCTGGCGGACGGCGGATTCGTAGTCGGCCAGGAGCTCCGGCATGCTGCGCTTGAACTCCAGGATGTCGTTGCCGCCGGCATAAAAGGAGACCAGGGTGGGTTGCATCGCGACGGCCGGCTCCACCTGGTCGGCGATGATCTGGTGGAGCCGTTTGCTGCGTACCGCCAGGTTGGCGTAGCGGAAGTCCGGGTCCTGCTTGCCCAGCTGCTTGGCCACCCGGTCGGCCCAGCCGCGCACGCCATTGGGGAAGTTGGCGTTGTAGTCCCCCACGCCCTCGGTAAAGCTGTCGCCCAGCGCCACGAATAGTCCTCCCACGTGCGGAAGACTAGCTGCGCCGGGCGACGCACCGGCAAACACGCGGTGAAGTTCAGCGCTGTGGCGGCCATGTTGTCCGCTGCGGGAAGACCCTCGGGGGCCGGCAGCTTCCCGCCTGCCGTCAGGTGGGGTCGGGGACCAGCTCCGGCGGCTCGAAGATCCACGGCTGAAGCGGCACTGCGTCCGGACCGAACTCGGACAGCAGCTTGGCCAGCGGGACGTCCGGCAAGCCCAGCGATGCCAGCAACAGGCCGCGCACCGCGGCCGCGTCCAGCCCGGCCAGCTCGAGTGCCCCCAACGTCACCGCGCCATCGCGCTTGGCCAGGCGCCGCCGTCGTTCGTTGAGGACCAGCGGCACGTGGACGTATTCGACCGGCGGCAGCCCCAGCAGCGACCCGAGGTATGCCTGCCGCGGGGCGGAGGTCAGGAGGTCGTCGCCGCGCACCACCTGGTCCACGCCCTGCGCGGCGTCGTCCACCACCACCGCAAGGTTGTAGGCGGGTACGCCGTCGTTCCGCCGCAGCACGAAGTCGTCGACGACGCCGGTGTAGTCGCCGTGCAGCCGGTCGGTCACCGTGTAGCTGGCGGTGGAAGCGCGCAGCCGCAGGGCCGCGGGGCGGAGTTGGCGGCGTTCCTCGCGTTCGGCGTCGGTGAGGTTGCGGCAGGTTCCCGGATACGCCCCCTCCGGAGCATGCGGCGCGCTGGGAGCCTCGGCGATTTCGCGCCGCGTGCAGAAGCATTCGTAGAGCAGGCCGGCCTCCGCCAGCTGTCCGAGCGCGTGGCGGTAGACCGCGGCGCGGTCGGTCTGGCGCACCACGTCGCCGTCCCAGTCCAGGCCGATGGCCGCGAGATCCGCCAGCTGCCGGGCCTCGAACCCGGCCCGCGCACGGTCCAGGTCCTCCACCCGGATGAGGAAGCGGCGGCCGGTGCTGCGGGCGAAGAGCCAGGCGAGCAGCGCGGTGCGCAGATTGCCGACGTGCAATTCCCCCGAGGGGCTGGGCGCGAACCGACCGGCGGGACTCTGGGCTGCTGGCACGTCCCCACGGTAGCAAACGCTTCCCCGCCCGCGGGGGTGTTGCCGCGCCTATTAGGCTGGTGCTATGAGCACACCCGTCTCCCCCATGGAAACCCCCATTGCCGTCACCGGCGCCACCGGCGAAGTGGGCGGTATGGTCGCCAGGATGCTGGCGGAGCAAAACCTTCCACAGCGGCTGATTGTCCGCGACCCGTCGCGTGCACCGCAGCTGCCCGGGACGACGACGGCGACTGCCGGCTATGGCGACAAGGCCGCCGTCGCCGCGGCGCTGCAAGGCATCGAGACAGTGTTCATGGTGTCCGCCGCCGAAGCCGAGGACCGGCTGCAGCAGCATTTCACCTTCATCGACGCCGCCATCGATGCCGGCGTGCAGCACATTGTCTACACCTCGTTCATCGGTGCGACCGAGGACGCAACGTTCACGCTGGCCAGGGACCACTACGCCACCGAGGAGAAACTGCGCGGAACCGGGCTGAAGCACACGCTGCTGCGCAACAACTTCTACGCAGACGTCCTGCCGTCGTTCGCCGACGAATCCGGTGTGATCCGCGGCCCGGCGGGCGACGGAAAGGCGGGCTTCGTGGCCCGAGAGGACGTCGCCCGGGCGGCCGCGACCATCCTGGCCGAACCCATGCCCCACGCCGGCTTCACCTACGAGCTGACCGGCCCGGAGTCGGTGACCCTGGCCGAGGCGGCAGCGGCCATCGCGGAGGCCACCGGCCGGCCGACGTCGTTCCTCAACGAGACGGTGGAGGAGGCCTACGCGAGCCGGGCGCGCTACGGCGCCCCGGACTGGCAGCTCGATGCCTGGGTCAGCACCTACACGGCAATTGCCGCCGGGGAGTTGGACCTGGTGACCCACGACGTGGACCTGCTGACCGGGCGGCCGGCGCTGAGCCTGCGGGAACTGTTCGGCGGCCGGGACTGAGCCTGCGGGAGCTGTGCGGCGTCGGGCGCTGACCTACGGCCGAACCAACCTCCGGGCCAGCGCCGACGGTGCGGCCCGGACGGCACACCGCCCTCCGGAGTGGAACCTAGGCGTTCCAGAGTCCATAGGAGTCCGCGAGCGACGAGATCTTCTCGGCGCGGGCGAGCCGCGGCAGGTAGGAACCGTCGCCCACCACCGCGCCGGCGGCGTGCGCATCGAGCAGTTCGTGCGCCCACTTGATCTCCGACTCGCTGGGTGAGAGCCCCTTGTTGATGGTGTCGGCGGCATCGGTGAGCAGGCAGAGCTTGCCCGTCATGCCCATGGACGCTGTCACCTTGCAGGCTTCCAGCAGTTCTTCGCCGAGTGCCCCGACGGTCGGGCCGTCGATGGGGCCGGGCAGCTGACCCACGCGGGAGGCAACCACGAGCCGGGAGCGGGCGTACGCCAGGGCCATCGGTGAATCGCTGACCCCGGTGTCGCGGCGGAAGTCGCCCACGCCGAAGGCGAGGCGGAAGGTGCCCGGTGCGCGGGCAATGTCGGTGGCGTTCTCAATCCCGATGGCGGATTCGATCAGGGCCAGCACCGGGGTGCCGGCCTGCAGCCGCATGGCGGTGTGCGTAACCTGCTCGGGCTTCTCCGTCATGGCCAGCATGACGCCGCGCAGGCCCGGCGCCTTCGACAGGGCGGCCAGGTCGTCCGCCCAGTACTCGGTTTCCATGCCGTTCACCCGGACCCAGGCGGTCATGCCGGTGGAGAGGGCCTCCACCACCCGCTCCCGCGCCGCTGCCTTGCCCGCCGCCGGCACGGCATCTTCCATGTCGAAAATGACGGAGTCTGCTTCAGAGGCCAGTGCCGGCACGAAATTCGCTTCATCGGCCGCCGAGGCCAGAAGCCAGGAGCGGGACAATTTTGCGGGAAGGGCGGCGGCACGACGGTTTCTTAGAGCGGACATACTCCTAGCCTAATGTTTCCGCTGCCGGGGCCACTAACGTAAGGGGCGAATGCCTATTGAGGCATGCGCCACCTCCGTCCGTGGCGGGAGGTAAACCGGCGTCAAAGCGATGCCGGATGGCGTCGCCGCCGGCGCCGGCGGGCCACAACGACCGCGGCGACCACCGCCGCCACCAGCAGCACCACGACGGCGATGCCCAGCGGGGACCCCGCGGCCGCGGCCAGCCAGGCGTTGAGGGCGGCCAGTCCCACGGTGGCATACAGCACCGCCCACAGCACCGAGCCGACCACGACGGCCGGCAGGTACCTGCGCAGCGGCATCCGGCCAAGGCCGGCGGTCGCGTTGACCGCCGTCTGGACGCCCACCGTCAGGAAACAGAGCGCGACGGCGAGGGCTCCCCAGCGGGCGATGACCGCCTCCGCGCGGCGCATGGCCGGCGAGTCCAACTGGCGGACCAGGCGGGTGTGCCGCCCGCCGGCGGCCACTCCCCTGCCGGCCCAGTACGTGGCATTGGCGCGCAGCATCACGATCACGAACAGCACGCTGACCGCGTATCCGAAGGGGAGGCTGGCGATGTGCTCCATGTCAGGCCGCGGGCTCCGGCCGGTGCGCGGCGGGCGCGGCGCCCATCAGTGCGGCGCCGAAAGGTCTGCCCACGATGGTCTCCTCGGGAGTCGGCGGATGTTCGCTTCCGCGGACGGCGCACGCTGTCCGGCCGCGAACAGCAGTTTACGCCTACCCGCCGCCGGGCCGTCGGCGAAGGTCAAGGGCCAACGCCGGGCCGTCGACGAAGGTCAACGGCCGCGGGCACGTACGCGGCAACAACGACGGCGCAGCACGCCTTCCCCGGTGCGGGCCGGGAAGTGTCTTACGCTGTCCCCATGGCCCAGCTGACTCCCCGCACCACCGATGCCCTCCCGGCCGCCCAGGCGCAGCGGCTGCAGCGGGCGCTCGACGAGAGCGCCGACGTCACCGTCTTCGTGAACGGCACCACGGTGAAGCTGCCCGCCCAAGCCGCGGACGCCGTCGTCGATATGCTCCGCCGCTTTGCCCACGGCGATGCGGTGATGGTCAGCTCCGCAGTTGAACTGTTGAACACCTCGCAGGCGGCGGAGGTGGCCGGCGTATCGCTGACCTACATGCGCCGCCTGACCGACGCCGGGACCATTCCGGTCCAGTACCGCGGAACCCACCGGCGGATCCTGCTCTCCGACGTGTTGGCCTGGCTGGAGACCCGGACCGCCGCACCCGACGCAGGTTCGGCGGACACCGCCTCCGCTGCCGGTTAGCGGACTCTTCCCGGCTGCCCCGGGGAATTCGCAACCTAGGCATCCAATTCCCCGTCTGCCGCCTGGCTGCCGCCCGGGCTGCGGCCGGCACCCGGGGTGCACAGCCGGCGCGATCACCCCTAGGCTGGGTGCCACGGGCCCGGGACCGGGTCCTGAAGGACAACCAGAGGAGACTGTGACCGTGGCCGACCTGCTTGCTCCGCTCGTGACCCTCCGCAACGGGGCCAAGATGCCGCTGCTGGGACTGGGAACCTGGCCCCTGGACAATGCGGAAGCCGCCCGTACGGTCGAAACTGCACTCAACCTCGGCTACCGGCTGTTCGACACCGCGGAAAATTACCGGAACGAGGAAGGCGTCGGCGAGGGGTTGCGCCGCGGCGGGCTTGACCGCTCGGAAATCTTCATCACCACCAAGTTCAATAAGCAGTGGCACAGCGTCGACGGCGCGCGGCAGGCCTGCGAGGCCAGCGCCCGCCGGCTGGGCGTCGACTACGTGGACCTGCTGCTGATCCACTGGCCCAACCCCGGGCAGGACCGCTACGTCGAGGCGTTCGAGGGGCTGACCCGTTTGCTGGAGGACGGGAGCGTGCGGGCCATCGGCACGTCCAACTTCAAACCCGCGCACCTGCAACGGCTGTTCGACGCCGGGCTGGTACCGGAGGTCAACCAGATCCAACTGGATCCCCGGCATACCCGCGGGGACCTGGTGGAGATACACCGCCAGCGCGGCATCGTCACGGAGTCCTGGAGCCCGCTCGGGAAAGGCGGCGACCTGTTGCGGGAACCGGCGGTTCGGTCGCTGGCCGGCAAGTACGGCAAGAGCCCGGCCCAGATCGTGCTCCGCTGGCATACTCAGCTGGGGCACGTGCCCATCCCCAAGTCCGCGCACCCGGACCGGCTGGCCGAGAACTTCGCCATCTTCGACTTCATGCTGGAGGCCGGCGAGCTGGCCCGGCTCTCCGCGCTGGACCGGGGCACCGCGGACATCACCGACGCGGACGTTTTCGGCCACTAGGCGGCCGCTGGACGGCCGCTGCGGCGCTGCTTCGGCTTGGCCTGCCCCGGCACGCTTTAACATGCAAAGGAATGAATCCTGACGGGTCTGTGTTACGCCTAGTGACACCGGTTGTAATTCGACGGTGTCCACCGCAGCCGGCCGTGGCGCTGGATAAGCGCAACGGTGGGCTGGAAGCAGTACAAAGGAGACATCAATGACTGTGCAGGACAAGGTCGCTCTCGTAACCGGCGCCGGCCAAGGCATCGGGCGGGCTATCGCTCTTCGCTTGGCCGAAGACGGCTTCAACGTCGCCATCGCCGATATCGAGCCGCAGCGCGCCAAGGGCGAGGCTGTCGCGGCGGAGATCGAAGGCCTCGGGCGCAAGTCCGTTTTCGTGGCAGCTGACGTCGCCAAGAGGGACGACGTCGTTGCGGCTGTCGACACGGCAGCCGACCAGCTCGGCGGATTCGACGTCATCGTCAACAACGCAGGCATTGCCCAGATCAAGCCGGTCCTTGAAATCAGCGAGCAGGAACTCGACCAGATTTTCAATGTGAACGTCAACAGCGTGGTCTGGGGCATCCAGGCCGCGGCCGCCAAGTTTGACGAGCTCGGCCACGGAGGCAAGATCATTTCGGCTGCCTCCATCGCGGCCATCCAAGGCTTCCCGATCCTCAGCGCCTACTCCGCCTCCAAGTTCGCCGTGCGCGGCTTCACGCAGGCGGCGGCGCAGGAGCTGGCACCCAAGGGGATCACGGTCAACGCGTATGCGCCCGGCATTGTCGGAACCGGCATGTGGGAGCTCATCGACAAGGAACTCAGCAAGATCAACGGAAAGCCGATCGGTCAGAACCTCAAGGAGAACGTGGAGGGCATCGCCCTCGGCCGGATCGAGACGCCCGAAGACGTGGCAAAGATCGTGTCCTTCTTCGCCGGCCCCGACTCCGATTACGTCACCGGCCAGGTGCTGCTGGTAGACGGCGGCATGCTCTACAACTGATCAGGGCGTGCGAGCGGGCCGCCCCCATCAAGGCGTGAGGGGTAGAAACAGCCCCTGAGGGGCAGCACCCGCGAAGACAGGACCAGGCCGGAGCGTTGGGGGTCGCTCCGGCCTGATCCTGTTGGGGGAGGAATGATGTGGGGGCCGACGCAGATGCCGGCGGGCATTCTCCTATTGCCAAGCCTGGTCTGCCCACGCGGCGTCGCGCAAGTAGTTGCTGCCGGTGAGGTTCCAGAGGTCATCATCCTGGGCGTGCGCTCCCAGGACCCCGACCTGATCCAGGGATGATGCTGTTCCTTCGTTCGGGACATCCGGAACCTTGCCGGATTCGGGTCCAACCGACGAGAAACCGAACGGGCTCATTTTGTCCTCTTCTCCAACAGCGAAGATTCGACTTCGGGCGACCAGGCCCTGGCGTAGACGCCGAGTGCCGCCTCTTCCCACGTGGTGAACCCCAACCGGTTCATCAGCAGGTGGGCCTGGGAAAACGTCAATTGCTGCGCGCTGCGGCTAACGCGCGCACGGTCCGCCCGGTACAGGTACGAGTCAAGGGTCCTGATCCAGCGGCGGCGCCAGTTCTGGACGCTGCTTTCGTCCGCGGTCGCCGCCATCAGGCGGTGCATCGGTGCCGTGCGGGCAACCAGTCCTGCGGTGAGGCTGTGCCGCGCCTTCGGAGCCGAACGGCCCAGCTCGGCCGTGGATACCCGAAGGTGGTTGTCCCAGCAGTAGTCCCAGGACAGCCTGCCCCGGTCCGGCCACTGTTGCGCCTTCGACCCATACATCATGGCCCACGCCGCATCGCAGAGGAGCAGGGAGGCGAGCGCCGAACGTCCTTGGGCCTTGCTGAAACGCTGCGTGGCCCACATGGCCAGCTCGGAGGACAGTTCGAATACCTCCTCCGCGAGATCCAGCCCATCGGGTCCCCCAAAACGGTCCAGGTCCGCTTCGGGTACGGGGACGGCGGCATCGGCCGGCGAAAGTTGAATGGAATCCTCGCTGCCGAAAGGCAAGACGAAAGTTTCCTGGGTCGTGATGCCTGGCAGGATGTCGAGGACCCGGTCCCGGGCCGCCAGCTCGAACCTTTGGAGGCTGTCGAGGATTGGGCGGCGGCCCAGGAACCGGACCTTCAGGTGAGGCCCCATCTGGTCGGCACTGTGGTTGAAGTACCAGCGGCCCACGCCTTCGCGGCGAGCGTGGGCGACCAGCGGTGTAACCAGTTCTCCTATGACTGCGTCGACTACGTCCTGCCTACCCGTGTAAATAGACAGAACCCACCAGTACGATTTAACGTTCACCGAACTTGTTGGGCGGATGGCTGTCAGCTGGCTCATGCGCTACTCCTGGTTCGATGTTGTGGTGGTTGGGGAGGGATAGCCGGCGTCATCCTGGTTACGGAATCAGCACAATGCCGATGAGATGGGGCGGCTTTTTACCAGTCCCAGATATAGGCGGAAGCGGTGGCGTTTTCAGAATGGGGAACCGGTCCTAGATCGGCGGCTACTGCCGGAGTGGCCGCAGAGACCGCCCCCAAGGCAACCAGCAGACCTGCCGCGATGCTTGCGATCTTCTTGAACATGTCATTCCCTTCACATGGCTTAGGTTCGTACAGTGACAAATCCAGCCGGGTTGCTCGCCCCCGACATGTTCAAGAGTTCCGTGCTTCTGCTGCGCCTGTCCAGCCAATCCCGTTGCAACATCCGGACATGCCATGATCGTGCCTCCGGGCTTGCTCTGTCACGTTCCGGACAGGTGGTCAAAACCGCCTGCCGCCCCGGAAATCCGGGGAAAGGAGCGCCCCCTCGGGATCATCGGCTACAAACCGCCAAGCGATGGCATAATGTGGCCATGGCAGCAAGTGGCCGCCGGCAAATGGCGCAAGATGGGCCCAAGAAGTGCTTTAGACTGGCCAAAGAGCGGCCGCACCGCACGGGAAACAGCAGGCCCTGCGTGATACGTAAATGGATCAACCGGAGGAGCGCCCTATGCTGAGCGGGACGGCATTCGAGGTCTATGAATTCGCCGTGGCCCATCCCGGCTGGACCAAAGAAACCATGTCCACGGCACTCGGCTACACCATCCGTGACCTCAACATCGCCATCGGCGAGCTGGTCAGCAGGCAATTGCTGCAGCAGCCGGCACCCGATGTCGAATGCTATGTCGCCATCTCCCCCGACGTTGCCCTGTCGCAACTGGTGGACTCCGACGAGCGTCTGCTGATCGACCTGCGCACCAAGATCAGCGGACACCGTGCGGACATGGCGGCTCTCGTGCCCACCTACCTGGCAGCCCGCAAACGGGTGTCGCTGGACTCCTCCGTGGAGGTCCTCGAAGACCCCGGGGTAATCCGCAAGCTGCTGGTGGACTATGGCCGTGACGTTTCCGAGCAGGTGCTGATCAGCCAGCCGGGCTCCGGCGCCTCGGCCGATGTCCACGAAGAGGGCATCCAAAAGGACATCGAACTCCTCAACCGCGGGGTCGTCCGCAAGAACATCAGCCACGCCAGCACCCTGGACCATGTGCCCACCCGCAAAGCGGTCGCCGCGATCTCCCCGGCCGGCGGCGAGTACCGAACCCTGCCCTACGTGCCGCTCAAGATCATGATCTTCGACCGCAACCTCGCACTGATCGGGCGCCAGCTGCATCCGGAAGACCGCGGCGCTCTGGTAGTGCGCGACTTCAACCTGATCCAGGTCTTCATCAACCTGTTCCACGTGGCCTGGGAACTGGCCGATCCCTACGTTTTGGACGGGCAGGAAAACGGCGCCTCGGACCTCAACGGCATCCAGCACTCCATCCTCAATGCCATGGCCGCCGGCTACTCCGACGAGGTGATTGCGCGGAGGCTGGACATCAGCGTCCGCACCTGCCGGCGCCACATCGCCTGGATGCTGGAGCAGCTCGGCGCGGAAAGCCGTTTCCAGGCCGCGCTCAAGGCCCGGGACGCGGGCTGGCTCTAGCCCCGGGCAGCACCAATAGAAAACTTCTGTTTCCTATCCCGTAACGCCCCGGGCTATCCTGTGTGAGTGACTTCACAGGACGCAGACCTTTCCGAAACCCTGCCCATCGAAACGGAAGTGGCGCTGGAACGCGCCACTGCGGCGCACCGGCACCAGCACCTGTTCTCGCAGCGCGCCGCAAACATCAAACAATCAGCCGTCCGCGACGTCTTCGACATCTCGATGCGCCCCGGACTGGTTTCCCTGGCCGGCGGCAACCCCTACCTGCAGTCCCTGCCCCTGGAGAAGCTTGCCGGCATGGCGCAGCGGCTGATCGCCGAGCATGGGATGGCCGCCCTGCAATACGGCGGCGGCCAGGGCACCCCGGACCTGCGGCGAAAGATCTGCGAGGTCATGGCGCGGGAAGGCATCACCGGCGTGGATCCGGAGAACGTGGTCGTGACGGCGGGTTCCCAGTCCGCCCAGGATGTGGCCGCCAAAGTCTTCTGCAACCCCGGCGATGTGGTGCTGTGCGAGGATCCCACCTACGTGGGCGCACTGAACACCTTCGAGGCCTACGAGGTCCAGGTGGAGCCGGTGTCGATGGACGAACACGGTCTCGTGCCCTCGGAACTCCAGCGCCGCATCGAGGAGCTGCAGGGCGAGGGCCGCAGCATCAAGTTCCTCTACACCATTCCCAGCTTCAACAATCCCTCCGGCATCACGCTGGCCGCCGAGCGCCGGCAGCAGATCGTGGACATCTGCCGCGAGGCCGGCGTCCTGGTGCTCGAGGACAATCCGTACGGACTGCTGCGCTTCGACGGCCAGCCCTTGCGGCCGCTGCGCGCAGACAATCCCGACGACGTGGTCTACCTGGGTTCGTTCTCGAAGATTTTGGCGCCGGGCCTGCGGATCGGCTGGGCGCTGCTGCCCGACCACCTGCAGCGGAGCTTCTACCTCGCCAACGAGGCCGTCACCCTGTGCCCGCCCACCCTGAACCAGATGCTGATCTCTGCCTACCTGGACGAGCACGACTGGGTGGGGCAAATCGATACCTACCGCCGGTTGTACGCCACCCGGTGTGCCGCCATGTTGGCGGCGCTGGAAGAGTTCATGCCGGCCGGAGCCAGCTGGACCGAACCCGACGGCGGCTTCTTCGTCTGGATCACCCTCCCGGAGGGCGTCGACACCTACCCGCTGCTCTACGACGCGATCGAGGCCGGCGTGGTCTTCATCCCGGGGGCGGCGTTCAGCCCCTCCGAGGAGCCGTCACGCCAGCTGCGGCTGGCTTTCAGCGCCGTGCCCGAAGAGGCCATTCGCGAGGGCGTGCGGCGACTGGCGCCCGTCCTCGCAAAGGCTATGGCCGGCGCCGGTTCTTGAAATAGCGGTAGTACGCGTAGCGGCCGGCGAAATACAGGCCGATCACGATGATGATCCGCAGGATGGGGTGCAGTCCCGGCATCAGCCAGATCATGACGTAGCTGAGCAGGAAGACGGCCGCCATGGCCCACAGGGTGCCCTTCCAGTCGATCCTGGGCACCCCGGAGTCGTTGCGCTGACCCGAGGGCCTGTTGTTACTCATGCTCCCAGTCTTTCACAGCCGGAACGCCACCCTTGGTGGGTCCATCAGGGCATGAGGTCGTTGATCGCTGCAGAGCGGATCCCGGACGCCGTCCTCCGAGTAGACACCTGGCCGCGGTCAGGCACCCACCAGGATGCCGTCCAGGTCGGCGTGGACCGTGGCGCCCGGCCGGAACAGCACGCCACCGATCTCGAGGGGAACGTCTGCTTCCCCGCTGGCGTCCTTGGCGCTCTTCCGCGGGTTGCTGCCGAGCGCCTTGACGCCGAGCGGCAGCTGCGCGAGGGCCGCCCGGTCCCGGACCGCCCCGTTGATGATCACTCCGGACCAGCCGTTGGCCACGGCGGCCGCGGCGATCATGTCCCCCATCAGGGCTGTCTCCAGCGAGCCGCCGCCGTCGACCACCAACACGGCGCCGTGGCCCGGGGAGTTGAGGACGGATTTCACCAGCCCGTTGTCCTGGTAACACCTGATGGTGCGGACCGGCCCGCTGAACGACGCCCGGCCGCCGAAGTTGCCGAACTGGAGCGACAGCGACGCCAGTTCGTCGCCGCGCTGGTCGTACAGGTCCGCCGTCGGGATCACTGTAGGTTCTGCGCCGTGGGTCGCCGCGTTGCCCGCTGTCTCAATCACGTGATGGTGCTCCTCCTCGCCACACCGCGATCATAACCAACCGCGGCCCGGCGGTCATCCGCGCGTGACCGTCAATCCAGCAGCAGGGCCGGTTCTTCCATGATCGCGGCGACGTCTGCCATGAACCTGGCGGACAGGTCGCCGTCCACCACGCGGTGGTCGAACGATCCGCCCAGCGTGGTGATCCAGCGCGGAATGACTTCGCCGGAGACGACCCACGGTTTCTGCCGGATGGTGCCGAAGGCGACGATGGCGACTTCGCCCGGGTTGATGATCGGGGTGCCGATGTCGATTCCCAGCGCCCCGATGTTGGTGATGGAGAGGGTGCCGTTCTGCATGTCGGCGGGCTTGGTCTTGCCGGCGCGGGCCGTGGTGGCCAGGTCGTTGAGGGCTACCGCGAGCTCTTTGAGCGAGAGGTCCTGGGCGTCCTTGATGTTCGGAACCAGCAGGCCGCGCGGGGTGGCGGCGGCAATGCCCAGGTTCATGAAGTGCTTGACGTGGATCTCGTCGCCGGACTCCGTCTCCACCCAGCTGGCGTTGACGTTCGGATTGCGCGCGGCGGCCCAGATCACGGCCTTGGCCAGGATGAGCAGCGGCGACACCCTGACGCCTTCGAAGTCGCGGGACTTCTTCAGCCGCTGCACGAACTCCATGGTCCGCGAGGCATCCACATCCACGAAGATGCTCACGTGCGGGGCGCTGAAGGCCGACTCGACCATGGCCTTGGCGGTCGCCTTGCGCACGCCCTTGACCGGGACCCGCTCGATCCGGTTGTCCAGCCCCTTGCGGGGGGCCCAGAACGTCGGAGCTGCTGCCTGCTCAGCCTCGCGCTGGGCCTGGTAGCTGAGCAGATCCTGCTTGGTGACCTCACCGCCCTTGCCGGTGGGGGTGATGTCCGCCAGGTTGATGCCCAGGTCCTTGGCGGCCTTGCGCACCGGCGGCTTGGCGAGCACCCGGGTCAGCAGCCGGGTGACGGCGGCCTGGACGGCTTCGC